>JBJECJ010000001.1:0-21133 GCA_051870955.1 Paludibacteraceae bacterium
ATCACTAACTAATCACTAACTAATCACTAACTAATCACTAACTAATCGCTAACTATCCTCTCGGTATGTGCCCAGTGTTGCATCTCTTGGTTCACCTCTTCCATGTCTGCCAGGTCCACCTCGTTGAAGTTGTCGGCGGGGCGGTTCGGCACCAGCAAGACGCGGTAGCCGCGGTGGTGCAGCGTGTCGATGATACGGGGCATGTTTTCGCGGTAGGAGAGTAGTGCGCGTGCTCCCTGCTCGTGCAGCCCCTCGTGCGCCAGCGAGTGGTCGAGGACAACGGTGAGGCTGTCGCTCGTGGGCGGGAACTCATGCTGCAAGCGTACAAAGAGGTCGAAGGTGGTCTCTCCCTCCGTTGTGGCAAGACGCAGGGGTTTGTCCGCGGAGCAGGCGGTCAGGAGCCATGCACCAAGGAACAAGGGCAATATGTGGTGTCTTACCAGACGCATGAGGTGATGCTTTGTGCGGGAAGGGTGATGAGGAAATGGCGAGTGCCGTCGTCGATGGTGAAAGACACGCCGTCGTTGCCCTCGTTGAGCAGTACCAGCCCATAGGTGCCATCGGGGTTCTCCGCCGCTACAGCCGAGACGTTGGTCGGCAGGTAGCCGGATGTGCCGATACGGGTGGAGCCCGCCTTGAAAGCCTTGCTCAGGTGCCCAATGGCATAGAAATGGCTTCGCTTGGTGAGGGTGGTGTAGTCCTTGGAAGACACGTCCACTGCGCCGTAGCAGGTGGAGCATGCGCCCGCTCCGCCGTGAGGACCGCCCTTGTCGTCGAGCAGGAAGTTCCACACGATAACCGCCTTGCACCAGCGCGAGACGGTGGCGATACAGGTGTTCTTCATCTCCGACATGAGCGACTGACCGAAACTTTGGTAGTTCCACGTGCCGATAGACTGCTCGGTGAAATAGAGGTTCTTTTCGGGTGCCGCCTTGTGGATAACATCCAGTTCGGTCGGGCTGCCGCCGTAACTATGGTACGCCGCGCCGTCGATGTACTTCGCCGCCTCGGTGTCGGCATAGATTTTGAGGGGGTACTGCTTCTGGTCCTGCTTGTCGTCGTAGTTGTAGTTGTGGTCGAAGCAGATGATTTTCGTTTGCAGACCTGCACTTCGGAGGGCGGGTCCGAGGGCGTTCTTGATGAAGTCGCGCTCTTGGTCCCACGGCATGTAGAGCGACATGGAGTTGCCCCAGTTGAGCGGCTCGTTCTGCACGGTGATGGCTGTTACAGGTACTCCTGCGTCTTGGAACGCCTGTATCCACCGAACGAAATAGGTGGCATAGTCTCGGTAGTAGTCGGGGTTGAGGTAGCCGCCCACCCAGTTGTTGTAGGGGTTCTTCTTTTGGATATCGTCCACCTTCATCCAACGCGGGCAACTCCACGGTGTACCCATCACTTTCAGGTCGGGATTGATGGTCAGTATCTCTCGGAGCATGGGGATGATATAGTCCAACTCGTCGGAGGTGAGGGCGAAGTGGTCAATGCCCTCCGTGTCGCAACAGGTGTAGTCGTAGTTGGAATGGGCGTTGAAGTCGCTTCCTCCGATGGGCACGCGCACATAACTGTATCCCATTCCGTCCTTCACGCTGAAGGTCTCGCGCAGCAGTTTCTCGCGTCGGTCGGCAGGCATCTGCTTGAGGTTGTAGGCGGTGGCACCGGTGATGGCGGCGCCGAAGCCGTCGAAGGTCTGGTAACGCAGGTTGGGATTGAGCGTGAGCGTCTGCTCGGGCGACATGTTCATCCCCTCGGCAAAGTCCTTTCCGACGGCGGTGAAGCGCATGGTGTTGTCGGCTGTGGTGATGAACGTTGCCACTCTGCGGACCACGACGGTGGTGTCCGGGTTATCGGTCGAAGGGGAGTCGGGCTGCTCCGAAGGCGGCGTTACGGGCTTTGGGTCGCAGGCTGCGAGCAGCAGTCCCAAAGACAAACTTGCACAATAGAGAAACATTTTCATTTTATCTTTTCGTATGTATTGGTCATGTCGTTTAAGTTGAGCGTGATGCGGTAGATCCCCTCAAACTCTTCGTCGCTTGCCCACCAGTTGCCGACGTTGCTTTCCTCAGTGCTGGCAATGATGTTCAGCCCGCTGATGGTGTAGTTGGTGCTTGCTTCTTCTCCGCCCCAGCCGTGCTGGTGGAAGAACTTGAAGTTCACCGTACCGAAGCCCGGGTGCTCTGCATCGGGTGTGTTCTTCATATAGACGGTGAATTGGTAAATCTTCGGTGCGACGGTGCGTGCGGCGAAGTTCTGGTTGGGTGAGTCGAAGCCCCATCCGGATGTAACCTCGGGGGTGGCGGTGGGTTGCCCCATGCCTACGCCGCAGAGCCACATGGCGTCAGGATAGACCACGTCAGCGAGGGGCTCGATAACGATATAGTCGCCTGCGAGGTGGTAGTAGGTGTTGTACATACCCGTCTCGCCGAGCCACTTCACCTTGTCGCCGCCGAGCCATTCCATATAGTCGTAGTTGCAAGCCGTCTCCACGTTCTGCACGCCCGTGAGGGTGAACTCCGAGTCTTTGGCGAAATAGACCTTTGCTCCGCGATAGAGTTTGCGCACGGAGGTAGATGTGATAGAGGCGGGTTCTTCCGCCAAATCGTTCATCACGTCAAGCGAGGTAACGGGCTGCGCCACCTTGCCGCTGTAGGTCAGGGCGAAGGTCAGCGGATTGAAGGTGATGGTGTCTATGCTCTCCACTTGGTCGTCCTCGATGGTGATGGCTGTTGCCTCGCCCGACTCGAACTGCGCCTGCGTGATGAGCGACAGTTTGCCGTCCAGCATGCCGAACACGGGGTGTGTCCAATCGACACGTCCGAACTTGGTGCCCACGACGGCAAGCAGGCACTGCATGCTCTTGGGATAGCCTAATCCGTATGCTACAAAACGGTCGTCCTCCTGCGTCATCTGCTTGCCTTTGCCCAAGGCGGTGTAGTCGATAGTGGGCGGCATGATGTAGAGCGTCTCGATGGCAGGACGGTGGCCTACGCAGCCGGAGAGGATATAGTCGGTGGCGGTGCCCTCTACGTTGGTGGCGGTGAGATAGACTTTGACCTGTTCGCCCTCGGGCATGTTAGCGCCGAACGGCACGGCATAACGCAGCGTGTCGGCATAGTGGAAGTCGCGAGTGCGCAACTCCTCGGAGGCAATCTTATTCACGCCGACCATCACTTTCACGCGCAGGGTGGAGAGCGGCGTTAGCGTCTCTTTTACCGTTACGGCAAAAGCAATCGTGTCTTGTCCGAACTGCACTTCGGGCGTGAGCAACCGGGCTTCCACAACGGGATTTCCCGCGGGATAGACCTTACGGTAGTTATCGGGTTGGCAGGCAGCCAAAAGCATGGCGATACCGCACCACAGGATATATTTCAGTTTCATGTTCGTCATTTTCATGTTGGTTATTTCATGTTGGTCATTTCATGTTAGTAGCCGTCGTTCTGTTGGAGGTTGGCGTTCTGGTCGAGTGCCGTTTGCGGGATGGGCATCAGTCGGTGAGCCTCCACAAAGGGTCGCGCCTGCGGCAGACGTCCCTCGTCGCGGCTGTTGATACCGTTCATGGTCTCCAGCAACTTGCCGAAACGGATGAGGTCGAACAGGCGTTGCCCCTCCAGCGCCAGTTCCAGACGGCGCTCGTTGAGCACGGCATTCAGCACCTGCTCCTGGCTGCCCGTCTGCGAGGAGGGCAGGTCGCCTATCTTAGCACGGTTGCGCGTCTGGTTGACGAGCGCCACCGCTCCCGCCAAGTCGCCCTTGTGCGCCAAGGCTTCGGCTTTCAGCAGGAGGATGTCGGCACCGCGCAGTTTGATGATACTGTTGTACGCGGAGCGGGTCTTGTACATGAAGGGGTAGTGGTCAGCGGGATAGTAGTTCTGCCATGCGCAGTCGTAATAGACGATGGTCTGGTTGCAGCGCAGGGTGTCGCCTGCGTCGGCAAACGCCTTGATGAGGTCGCGCGAGGGAGTAATCCACTTTGCCCACGTGAACGACTCGTCCCAGTTGGAGAGGTTGCGTCCGAACATCCATGTTACCCAGTTGCCGCTGGCGGCGGTGTATTGCATCTCCAATATGCTCTCGCGCGAGTTGCGCAAGGTAGCGTCGTTGAGGGTGGCGTTAAAGCCGAAGAGGTCGGCGTACTCGGGTTCCAGCGCGATACCGTCGGCAAACACCTCATCGGCATAGCGCACCACGTTGTCCCACTCGCCCAACTCGGCATAGACCTTGGTGAGCAGGGCGCGTGCCACGGTCTTGCTCAACTTGCGTTTGTCGCTGGCGTCCAGTGCAGGCGCATAGGGGAGGGCTTCCTCCAAGTCCTTGATAACCTGACGGTAAGCAGAGTCTTGCGTTACGGGCGAGGGGAAATAGAGGGGATAGACCTCCTCGATATTGTCCGCCGTGATGTCGGGTGCCTCGGTCAGGTTGAGCGGTATATTGCCGAACCAGCGGGCGAGGTCGAAAATCATCATCGCACGGAAGATGAGTGCCTCCGATTTCCATTGTTTGCGTTCTTGGTCGCTGAACGAGGGGTCGGGTACCTGGTCGATATTGGCAATCACCACATTGGCATGCGCGATGTCGTTCAGATAGCCGTTCCAGTCGCGTGCTATATCAGGATTGGAGGCGTCGAGTGCGTTGGTCTCCACGGGCACTACCTCCGCACCCGTGGTGCCGGCGTAGGCATTGTCGGTGCGTGCTTCGCCAAAAAGGAGGTAGTCCAGATACCAGTACTCTTGGTTGTCGCGCATATAGTCGTACAGTTTCAGGTACACCGCCTGGATAGCAGCGCGGTCTTTGTACTTGATTTGGCTGCCTGCGGTATCGGTGGTGGCGATGGTCAGTTCCGAGGGATTGGATACCGGATTTATCTGCAAGTCGCAACCTGTGGTCAATATGCCTAATGCCATCATGGGCACTATGGCAAGGATATGTTTTGATTTCATGTTGGTCATTTCATGTTGTTCGTTTCACGTTGGCATTTTATGTTTGGATAAGTTCCGCGGGCGAGACGCCCACGTCCCCGGTCCTTAGAATGCGATGTTCAGTCCTAATACGAACGAGCGGGTTTGGGGATAGGTGCCGTAGTCCAGTCCCTGCACGGTACCCGAGTTGCCGTTTTGGTTCACCTCGGGGTCCATACCCATGTACTTGGTGATGGTGAAGAGGTTCTGCGCCGAGAAATAGGGTTGCAGGCGGCTCATGCCAATCTTCTTCATCCATGCGCCGGAGAACTCGTAGCCGATGGTCAGGTCTTTGAGACGCAGGTAGGAACCGTCCTCCACAAAGTAGTCGCTGATACGCATGTCGAAGCCTGCTTTCGGGATAGAGGTCTCCATGCCCGGGCGGCGCCAGCGGTCAAGCACGCGAACGGACTGGTTCTTGGCGTCGTACATACCCTCCGTTTCTATGCGGCTGGCGTTGAAGATGTCGTTGCCGTAGGAGCCTTGCAGCAAGAAACTGATGGTTACGCCGTAGAATCGGAAGGTGTTGGTCATACCGAAAGTGAAGTCGGGATTGGGGTCGCCAATATAGGTGCGGTCGCTGGCGGTAACCTCACCGTCGCCGTTCACGTCCAAGTATATCAACTCACCCGTTTCGGAGTCCACGCCGCCTGTCTTGTAGCCGTAGAAAGAGCCCAGCGGCATACCCGGCGCGTTGCGCACGCAGTAGTCGGACAGTACGTCGGTTACCTTGCCGTCATAATAGACTTGGCTCGTGGCGAGTTTCTCCAGACGGTTGCGGTTGTGGGAGATATTGAGTTGCGTGTCCCATTGGAAGTTCTTGCGCACGAAGTTGTGCGACAGGATGGTGAACTCCACACCCATGTTGCTCATCTCGCCTTCGTTGCGATAGATACTGCTCACCGCAGCCGAGCCCGCGGGCAGGCTCACCGACATAAGCATATCGGTGGTGTATTTGTAGTACCAGTCGAAGTTGATAGTCAGTCGGCTGTGGAACATGCTCCAGTCGAGACCCACGTTGGTCTGCGAGGTGCGCTCCCATGTCAGGTCGGGGTTGCGCAGAGAGGACTGATAGACATTGGGCACCGCATGCTCTTTGCCCGTCTCCCACCAGTTCTGCCGCGAATAGCCGTACATAGCCAGGTAGCCGTAGTCGCCCACGCCGCCTTGGTTACCCGTCTGTCCCCAGCCGGCACGCAGTTTGAGGTCGTCTATCCAACGCACGTCCTCCATCCAGCGCTCGCCCGAGATACGCCATGCCGCGCTCACCGAGGGGAAGAATGCCCAGCGGTGCTCCGGCGACAACTTGGACGAACCGTCCGCACGGAAGTTGGCGGAGATGAGGTAGCGCGAGTCGTAGTTGTAACTGACACGGGCGAAGGTGGACATGATAGCCCAATCGCTGGCGGTGGTACCCGTGCTGCCCGGGTCAATCTTGTTCGCCGCGTTCAACGTCTGCACCGTGCCGTCGGCGAAGTGGCTCGCGCCGATATACGATTGGTTCCATCGGCTGCTTGTCCACGACGAGCCCACCATCAGGTTCAGCCCGTTCTTGCCGTACTGCCCGTTGTAGTCCACCACGTTGTCCCACACGGTTACCATGTCCGTCTGGCGTGTGTCGCTGCCTTCGCCGTACTGGTTGCGTCCCCACGAAGTAGCCAGCGGGTCGAGGAACGAGGTGTAGTGGTTCATGTGCAGGTCTTCGGAGAAAGTGGTTGTGTATTTCAGAGAGTGGTTGTAGTCGTCGCCGCGGTTGAACTTCTTGGTATCATACAGCGTGAAGACCCCTTTCGCGCTCGCCACAAGGCGATGGTTCTTTGAGCGGTTGTTCTTCACGCGCTCGATGTTCTCCAGCGGGTTGGTGATGTTGCTCACACCATAGAAATTGGTGTAGTAATAGTCGGGGTTCTCAGGGTCGTATATCGGGGCATAGGTCGGGGTGTTGATAACCGCCAGCACCACGCCGCCGCGGTTGGCACCCACGCCGGTCAGCGAAGAGATGTCGCCGTTGTTCTGGCTGTACGCATAAGCCACGTTAGCACCGATGTTCAGCCATTTGGTTACCTCGGCGTCCAGCGCCGTACGGAAGTTGTAGCGCTGGTATTTGGTGGTGGGGATGATACCCACCTCGTTGGTATAGCCGCCGGAGATGAAATAGTTGACTTTCTCCGTGCCGCCCGATACGGACAGTTGGTAGTTCTGGGTGGAGCCGGTCTGATAGGTCTCGTCAAACCAGTTGGTCTCGTCCTTCAACCCGTCCGGCAGCACCACCGTGGAGCCCAAGTCGGACAGGTACTCGCGGTACTGCTCGAAGTTCAGGCTCTCCATACGCTTGCTCACCTGCGTCCAGCCGCCGTACATGGAGAAGGTTACGTTCATCTTCTCCTTGCTTGCCGAGCCTGCCTTGGTGGTAATCATGATTACGCCGTTGGCAGCGCGTGAGCCGTAGATGGCTGCCGAGGAGGCGTCTTTCAGTATCTGCATGCTCTCGATATCGTTGGGCGCGAGGAAATCGATGTCGGTCATCGGCACTCCGTCCACCACATAGAGCGGGTCGTTGGAGCCGTTCATAGATGTGGTACCGCGCACGCGTATGACCATGCCTGCGCCCGGCTGCCCGTTGGGTTTCACCACGGTAACACCCGCCGCCTTGCCCTGCATAGCCTGTGCAGCGGAGGTGATGGGAAGTTTCTCAATATCGTCGGTCGATACCGATGAGATAGCCGTGGTTACGTCCTTGCGCTTCTGCGTGCCGTAACCTATCACCACCACCTCGTCCAGCACCTCTTGGTCTTCCTGCAACACCACTTGTATCGACGGCTTGCCTGCCACCGATACCGTTTGCGTCTTCATACCTACATAACTGATTTCCAATACCGACTTCTCGCTTGCTACTTCCAGCGTGAACTGACCGTCCATGTCGGTTACCGTTCCGTTGCCGGTGCCTCGTTCCAAAATGGAGGCACCAATCACGGGTTCTTTCTGCGCGTCGGTTACTGTACCGCTGACGCGGACTTGTGCCGACAATGCCACAGAGCACATCACGCCCAACAGGCATGCTATTCGGCGAGACCATCGTCTTCTTTCCGTGCGTGTTTTCATAATAAATAGATTTGTGTTGATTTGCGCTGCAAAGGTACAACAATTTTCCGCCTCCTCCAAACCGATACAGAGGTATAGGGGCGAAAAAGTGGACTATATAAATAATCAACCTGCTGTTAATCAGAGTGTTGGTTCTAAAAGCACCGCTCTAAAAAGTGGTAATAAAGGGAGGGCGATAGTGCTGTTTTTGCGGTCATAATTTGCATATTTCGCCAAAAAGCAGTACCTTTGTGCGCAGATAATAATTCCTAAATCCCAATAGCATGAAGCGTATTCTTTTTGTTTGTCTTTTCTCCCTCGTGGCGTTCTCGGCATCGTCCGACACCCTTGACTCGCTGCTCTCGGTGTACGACCGCCTGATTGCTGCTCCGCAGCCCTATTTCCGTCTTCGCGAGACGCGTATCGACTCGCTCCGCCGCTTGCCTGCTTCTCCCTATATCCACCTCGCCATCGGTGATGAGTATGCACCCTACCAATGCGACTCCGCCCTCCGCCACTACCAACTCGCCGCGGAGCAGCCCGCAGAACCTGTCGCTACGGAGGCACGATTGCGACTTATCTACCTCCTCGCCTCCATCGGCTACTATAGCGAAGGTTTTGAGGACACCAAGCACCTGAATCGCGATACTGTCTTGCATTACGACCTGCTGACCGACTACTACGCTACGCTCAACCACCTCTACGGGGAAGCCGCGGTATATAGCAAACTGGAGCGGCATAGGCAGTCTTATTTCCACCACGCTGACCGCTATCTTGACTCGCTCTTGCACGCCTACGAAGCCTCCCGATGTGTCGGGATTCCCGACTACTACAAACTGCGTCTTATCCAAGCCCGTAACGACAAGCAGTTTGCGCACGCACTTGCTTTGAGCGATACGACCCTCGCCCATACCGTTCCCGACTCCCACCCCTATGCCATCTTCGCCTACGAGCGCGCCATCACTTATCGTGAGATGGGCGATAGCGTGCGCTTTCAAGAGTGGCTGCTGCGCTCCGCCATCGCCGATGTGGAGAGCGGTATCACCGATAACGGCTCATCGTGGATGCTCGCGGAGATTATGTATGAGAAGGGGGAGTTGGAGCGCGCCCACCGCTATATCGAATACTCCCTTGCCAATGCCGGTTTCTTCAACGCGCGCCTGCGCTATGTGCAGATAAACCCGCTCGGCGTGATGATAAACAGCACCTATTCCCACCGCCAGTCAGTCCTCTCGCGTCGCATAACATACGCCCTCATCGCCGTAGGAGCGTTGCTGCTCGTGTTGGTGCTCGTGTGTATCTACACCATCCGCCAGAACAAGCGCCTGCACGTGCTGAGCAACAAACGCGCGGAGATGAACCGCAAACTCTCGACACTCAACACGCAACTCTCCACCCTCAACGCCTCGCTCGAAGAATCGAACCTCGTCAAGGAGCAGTATATCTGCCGCTACTTGGAGGTCTATCGCGACTATATCAGCCGAATCACCAAGATGGCACGCAAGGCAGGCGAGAAAGACCCCGATGCCTTTATGAAACGCGAGATGGCGGAGTTCTACCGCCAGTTTGACCATACTTTCCTCACCCTCTACCGCAATTTCGTTACTGACTTCAATGCCCTGCTGGTGCCCGAAGAGCGTATCTATCCCAAACCCGGCGAGGGGCTGACCACCGAGTTGCGTATCTTCGCCCTTATCCGCCTCGGCATCGACTCTAGTGCTAAGATTGCCGAACTGCTCTGCTATTCCCCCAACACCATCTACAACTACCGCGCCCGCGTGAAGAACGCCGCCCTCGGCGACCGCGACACCTTCGAGCAACGCGTAGCGAAACTGTAAGTGTAGGATAAAGGATAGGACCCTCCCCGTCCCTCCCTACAAAGGGAGGGAGATAAAGGATAAAAAGATAAAAGACTGATTAGCCTCGTATAGTCGAAACTAATCAGTCTTTTATCCTTTATCTTTCAGCGCGAAGCGCGGTCTTTCAGCGTAGCGGTCGCTTACCGAACTCGCTCGCAGTAGGAACCATCGCGGGTATCTACGCGCACAATCTCGCCCTCGTTGATGAAGAGAGGCACGCGAATCTCTGCGCCGGTCTCCAAGGTAGCGGGCTTGAGGGTGTTGGTAGCGGTATCGCCGCGCAGACCCGGTTCCGTGTAGGAAACAGCCAACTCCACCTTAGCGGGCAACTCGGCAAAGAGAATGGTATCGGTCGATGCGTCAGACACTACATCCACTACAAAGCCCTCTTTCAGGAAGTCCACACCCGTAATCAAATCGTGTGCGATAGGCACTTGCTCGTAGGTCTCTTGGTTCATGAAGATATAGTCCTCACCCTCCTTGTACAGGTATTGGTATGGACGACGCTCCACGCGCACATCTTCCAGTTTTTCACCAATGTTGAAGCGACGCTCCAGCACGCGACCGTCCACTACATCTTTGAATTTCACACGCATGATGGTATTGCCCTTGCCCGGCTTCACGTGCAAGAACTCAATCACAAAATACAAGCGCCCATCCATGCGGATACATACGCCGTTCTTTACGTCTTGAGAGTTAATCATCTTTCTATTTACAGTTTACGATTTACGAATTACGATTGCTTGACTCAAAAATCAGCGTGCAAAGGTACGAAAAAAATATGAAATACACAAATTATTCATAAGAAATTTGTATATTTGCCCAAAAAAGCGTATCTTTGCAGCGAAAATTAGTGGGTCAGTGATTAGTGGCAAGTAAGCATGACCACTCATAATTCCTAACTCCTAATTCCTAACTCCTAATTCCTAATTGTATATTATGTTAGCAGAATTTTTTAGCAGTTTCGACATCTGGCAGGTACTGCCGGCGTTTGTTTTCCTCATTGCCATCATCGACCCCTTGGGCAACATGCCTATCACCATCAACTTAGAGAAGAACGGGACGAAAATCAACCCGTGGATAGTGTGCCTTGTCTCGATGATTATCCTGCTGGTGTTCCTTATCTTGGGCGAGTGGTGCTTGAAACTCTTCGGTATCAAGATTGAGTATTTCGCCATCGCGGGCGGTTTCATCATCTTCCTCATGGCGTTGGAGATGATTCTTGACATCGTCATCTTCAAAACCGACGTGGAGGGCTCGGGCAACATCATCCCGCTGGCGTTCCCCATGTACGCAGGTCCGGGTGCTTTCACCGCGCTCATCTCCATGACGGCGCAGTACGACACGGTGAACCTGATGATGGCGGTGTTGCTCTGCATGGTCGTGCTCTTCGGCGTGCTGGCAGGCACGCGCTGGCTGATGAAGTACGTGGGAAAGAATGCCATCTATGTGCTCCGTAAGTTCTTCGGAATCATTGTGTTAGCCATCGCCTGCCAACTTATGTTCGGCAACCTCGTCAAGGTGCTCCACGACGTATTGGTAGGATAGTTAAAGCGAAGTGATCAGTGCTCAGTGGATACGGCAGCAGGCGTTAGCGGTCGGTTTCGACGACTGCGGCGTAGCGCTTGCCGAGCGGCTGGACGACGACGCGGCGTTCATGGAGCAATGGGTGGCGCAGGGCTTGCACGGCAATATGTCGTACCTCGAGCGCAACCGCGAGAAGCGCTACGACCCGCGCGAACTGGTGCCCGGCGCTACGGCGGTAGTGGTCTGCGTGCTCCGCTACGACAAGTGCCGCCGCGACTACCACCGCACCATCAAGTCCATGCTCTATGAACTGGATGCCCGCCTGCACGGTGCACCTGCCGCCCCCTCTGCTACTATTCCCCCTCTCCCTCAGCATCTCTTCTGCGACTCGGCGCCCTTCTTGGAGCGCCGTTGGGCGGTGAAGGCAGGGCTCGGCTTCATCGGCCGCAATCACCAGTTCTTCCACCACACCCTCGGCAGCATGGTGCACTTGGGGGAGATAGTGATAGACAGACCGATAGAGGATACAGAGGATAGGAACCCTAGGTTTTCTAGAAAAACTAGAATACCTAGAAATTCTAGAAATTCTAGAATACCTACAACAACGACTCCCACACCACCTACCAACACACCATCTCGCTTTGCCGACACCCCCTGCGCCGACTGCCACCTCTGCGAGGAAGCCTGCCCCACGGGCGCCCTGCGCAACCCCGTCTGGGACGCCACCCGCTGTATCGCCTACACCACCCATCGCTGCCTCATCTGCCAACAAGCATGCCCGCTGAATAGACCTCTACAAAACAATATCCATTAATAAAGAAGAATTACAAAGAATCACATGAGACAACATAGACATTAATGGGGCACATTCCCGCTCCTTTTGCTGTGCAAAAGTCGGGACACAGAAGGACAATAGTTAGATTCAAATTCAAGGACTGGACTCTGAGATATAGGGTGTAGATGGTTTTATCTGTTATATCGGGTATGTATTGTCTTTTGTTGTCTCATGTAGTTTTATGGTATTCTTCTTTAAGACTCTCACTACATAAACACAAGAACAACGTATGGAATCGCTGACGAATGAACTGCGCAAGCAACTTAAAGCCGAAGTGTTTGATGTACTCGGTTGTGCAATGGCGGTACATCAGGAATTGGGTTGCGGACTCAACGAGTATGTTTACCAAGATGCTTTGGAAGTGCTATTTAACGAGAGAAACATACCTCATAAACGCGAATTTCATTTCAATATCAAGTACCACGAAGTCTTGCTCAAACATGACCACTTTATGGACTTTTATATAAGGGACAAAATTTGCTTGGAATGCAAAGCCGTTGCGGAACTGCAACTTGCTCACAGACAACAATTATGGAACTATATGCGCTTAACAAATACGCCTATCGGCATTCTGTATAACTTTGCACCACCGATAGACCAAAGTGAAAAATACTACTACGATATAACCACCAAGCGGATAGTGGCTTTTTGAGGAACAATCCTTCATGTAAAAAAGAACGACAAAGAAGGCACATTGTACAACAGAAAATAATTTACGACCCATGCATTCGAAAAAAACAATCCTCCATGTTTCAAACATCATCCTGTATATTCGAATCTAACTATTGTCCTTCTTTGTCCCCGACTTTTGCACAGCAAAAGGAGTGGGCGTGTTCCCCATTAAGGTCTATGTTGTCTCATGTAGTTCTTTGTATTTCTTCATTATACGAAATACAAGAATACCAACACACACACATTGGACAACAGAAAATAATCAAACACCCATGCATTCGAAAAAAACAATCCTCCATGTTTCAGACTTCATCCAATATATTCGAATCTAACTATTGTCCTTCTTTGTCCATGACTTTTGCGCAGCAAAAGGAGTGGTAGTGCGCGCATTGCAATCTATGTTGTCCAATGTAGTTCTTTGTATTTCTTCATTATACGAAATACAAGAATACCAACACACACACATTGGACAACAGAAAATAATCAAACACCCATGCATTCGAAAAACAATGCGTCTCAGCGTTATCAATGTTGTCCAATGTAGTTCTTTGTAATTCTTCTTTTAGTAAAATTCCTAAAAATACAATACCCATGCAAGTACTTGAAATTTTCTCTCAGATTTGTCAGATTCCTCGTCCGTCGAAGCACGAGGAGCGTATCTCACAATGGCTGCAAGCCTTCGCGCGCGAGCACCATATCGAGTGTGTCGCCGACGAGGCGATGAACGTCATCCTGCGCGTGCCCGCCACCGCCGGCTACGAAGACCACTCCGCGGTCATCCTGCAAGCCCATATGGACATGGTGTGCGAGAAGAACAGCGACACCGTCCACGACTTCCTGACCGACCCCATCGAGACCTACGTGGACGGCGACTGGCTGAAAGCACGCGGCACCACCCTCGGCGCGGACAACGGTATCGGTATCGCCATGGCGCTCGCTGCCATCACCGACCCCGACCTGCCGCACCCCGCCATCGAGTGCCTCTTCACCGTGGATGAGGAGACGGGGCTCACCGGCGCGATGAAACTGCAAGACGGCTACCTGCGCGGCACCCGCCTCATCAACCTCGACTCCGAGGACGACGGGCAAATCTTCATCGGTTGCGCCGGCGGTATCGACACCCTGGCGAAGATGCACTACACGCCGCAAGCCCTCGGCGACTCGGCGCAGTGGTTCCCCGCGCGACTGAGCGTGAGCGGACTCATGGGCGGGCACTCCGGCGACGACATCAACAAGGGTCGCGCCAATGCCAACAAAGTGCTGGTCGGCTTCCTGCAACGCCTGCTCACCCGCACGCCGCTGCAACTCGCTGCTATCCAAGGCGGCAACCTGCGCAACGCCATCGCCCGCGAGGCGGAGGCGACCATCTGCGTGCCCATGGCGTACAAGGAGCAACTGCGCATAGACTGGAACATCTACACCGCCGAGGCAGAGCAAGCCTACCAAGACGTGGAGAAAGACATGCGCCTCGAGTTGGAGTCCTGCGCCATGCCCGCCGCCGTCATCCCCGAGACGCAGGCGCACCGCCTCATCATGGCGCTCGCCGCTTGCCCGCACGGCATGATTGCCATGAGCAAAGACATGCCCGGGCTGGTGGAGACCAGCACCAACCTCGCCAGCGTGAAGATGAAAACGACTGGGGGCGTGGGCGTCTCGCCCGCGGGAAAAACGCCCGCGGGTGACGAACGCTGCTATATCGAGGTCAACACCAGCCAGCGCTCGTCCGTAGAAGCGTCGAAGCACTGGATAAAGCGCGAGGTGGAGTATGCGCTCGCGATGGCATGCGACGAGGTAACCCACGGCGACGGCTACCCGGGCTGGGCGCCGAACATCCATTCGCCGCTGCTGGAAATCACCAAACAGGCATACACCGACCTCTTCGGCAAGGAGCCACAGGTACTGGCCATCCACGCAGGGCTGGAGTGCGGACTGTTCTTGGAGAAATACCCCTTCCTCGACATGGTCAGCATAGGTCCGCAGATGTACGGTGTCCACTCGCCGCAGGAGCGTCTCTCGCTCTCGTCCACCGACCGTTGCTACCGCTGGCTGCAAGCCGTCCTCTCCCGCTGCTGACCAACGCTTCTAATTAAGAATTAAGAATTATGAATTAAGAGTGCCCATGCTCTGAAACTTAATTCTTAATTAAATAAGGTTTCTAATTTCTAATTTCTAATTTCTAATTCCTAATTCCTAATTCCTAATTCCCATTTCCACCCCACCTATTCTCCAGCAGTCTTGCTCGGTTCCTGCTCGGTTCCTGCTCGGTTTCTGCTCGGTTCCTGCACGAGACTGTATCGAGACTATATCGCAACTACACCGCGACTCTCGTACAGAGGGGCGCCCGTGTACCCGTTGGCGCTGTACAATGAACGAACCATTAACGGCTATTAACGGAGAACCGAATTCTCATGAGCGCCGCAGCGAAAAGTGTTATCCACGGCTGTTGACGGAGCCTACCATGGCATTTTGTCGCTTTGTCTCCACTTTTTGTCAGTTTTTGCACATGTTTTTCAAAGTAAATTAGTATCTTTGCACGAAAATTAAGAAAAACACACGCAAAAAGACGCCAACCCTGCGTTGTCTGTTCCTTCGGAGTTTCGTGGGGGGGGGTGCTAAGCTGCTGGTAATCAACCGTTTGTAGTGCTGCCGTGCGGCACGCGGAGGGGCGACCTTCGGTCTCGGTGAGGGACAGAGAGAGTGGTACGAAGCCTCGGAGACGGTTGTTGTTGTGTACGGCAGGAGTCATCCTCTCCCGTGGAGTCGGAAAGGCGAGCGGAAGCAGGGGTAGGTGTCCGCGCTATAATACCTACCGCCATGAGAAACATCCTGTCTCGCTTATTTTTACACGCCTTTTCTGTCGCCGCTTCCGGCACTCATCGTTCCCTGCTTCTCGCTGATTGCTTGAGAAGCGGTGCTTTGCGTCTCTCTGTGTTTGTGCTCTTTGTATTCGCATTGGGCAGCAACGCATGGGGTCAGACTACCGAAACGATAGGTATTACGGCAACGCTTGGGACAAGTAGCAGTAGTGCGGGTGCAGAGTCTGTATTAGGTGCAGACCACTTAACCGTTGAGAAAGTGTTGGGAACGAGCACCGATATTCTTTCGCAATATAATAGCGGAGATAAAGCCCTATATCATGGTAATAGCACGGCTGTGTATTCTAATCCGTCTTACAAATGGAATAAAAGTCTTTCTGCGTTCCAAGCAGAAGCGTATGTGGGCTATAAAGTTACTGTGGAGTCAGGATATAAATATAGCCTGACATCTTTGGATGTTGATTTGGCTGTTTCTGCGAATTTTACTTGGAAGGTGGTTGTTTCTGATAATGCAGGGAAGGCACTTTATGATACTGGCGATAAAACAATTTCCAATTATAATAAAACATCCACCAATACTACTCTAACAGTCGATTTGTCAGGTATCGAGGCTCTGCAAAATCTTACAGGGGAGTTCTATGTAAAGTTTTTTGTGTATTATAATAGTACTGGCAAGTATTTCTGTTTCCCAAAATTGACCGTCCAAGGAGACTTGGCACCTTTAGTCGTCGTCTCCAAGTATTGCATAGAAATCTACAACTCCAACAACAATAGGAGGCCTTCTTTCATCGAGAGTGCCAATGCAGACGAATATGTCATTAAGGACTTCGTCGTACCCGACAAGGACAGCAATGGGAATTGGCCGATGTGCTGGGTGGGTGAGAACAATGAATGGAGCGATGAATATTCCGAAAACTGGACAGTGGCTGATATTCCGCTGACAGCCGACAATGCTCTTAAATTAGGTCTCGCCGCAGGGGCAGTCGGGACGCTGCATATCTGGGAGAATAATAGCGGGAAGAACAAAGGTCTGCAGTTCACCCCCGCGGGCTATGGTATGAGTTGGCAAGGAGGAGATGGCACTAACTGGGTTTTTTTGCCGTTTACCTACGTTAGCGGAAACTGCTGGCAAACAGAGTTGGTAACATTGACTAAAACCGCTGAGAACAGCGGGCAGTATTGGGTCGGCTACCAAGCATCCACGGATTATGTATATTCCTCTACGCGCAGTAGTACGCTGAACATCAAAGAGATAGGTACCATTGCCTCCGATGGAAACATTAGTGGGAAAATCAGTAGTCTTGTGGCAGGTACGCAAGGTAAGTTTGAGATATACGACACCTATCAAGACGCTAACTGGTATGCGCATTTCATCCCCTACTACCATGTCGTTTACGATGAGCAAGGCGGCAGTGAGGTGGCAGACGGCGAGTTCTTTGCCGTAAATGCAGGCGGACAAACTATCACACTTCCTACTCCCACTCGCGATGGGTACGTCTTCAAGGGCTGGAGCGATGGTAGCAAGACCTATACGGGCACTTACTCGTTTACTCCCACTGCCGATATTACGCTCACGGCTGTGTGGGATAAACTCTACACGGTAACTTACGACCTCAATGGCGGCAGTGGCAATACCCCCACGCAGGCGAGCCTCTGCGCAGGGGAGACCTTCACCGTAGCCTCCGCAGAAGGTATCACGAAAGCGGGCTACACCTTCGCCGGCTGGAGCGATGGCACGAATACCTATGCCGCAGGCGCGACATACACCATGGGCAGCGCCGATATTACCCTCACCGCCGTGTGGGAAGAAACACCGTATTGGACGTTGCGCGGGTCATTCGAGAGTGATGATACCGAGGGCTGGGCAAAAGACCATGACTTTGTGGAGACCGAGACCACAGGTATCGCGACCTACGCCATTTCCTTAGCCGAGAATACGCAGTATAAGTTCAAGGTCAAGTACGGCAGCACATGGTACGGTCTGTCGGGCGGCGGCTACTATACCTCCACTTTCAACGACTGCAAACTGAGTTCCTCCGCAAGCGACAATGTGGTCTTCACCACAGGTCGCGCAGGCACTTACCTCTTTACCTTAAATACAACGAATGCGAGCGAGCCCCAAATATCTGTAACCTATCCCACGCTCAAAGCGACTACCCAATACCTGATAGCCAATGCGGGGGTCTCTGCGGGGGCGTTAGCCGCCAATCTGGCAGGGGCGGAGGTGGGAGTTATCAAGTACGACGGGACGACCTATGCAACCTCTGAGGACATCTCGCTGAACACTTATCCTGGTACTAAGACCTACTACTATGCTGAGACCCACTTAGACCACTTGGGCACGGAGCAAGACTGGAGCAACACAAAGACATCAAGCACTACGGTGCAGGCATTGAAATTCAGTACAGGGACCTACACCTTGCAACTCGGCAGCCTCACCGCCACCAAGATAGCCTTCTACGGTAGGTGCGACAAAGCCCGTACGCTCACCATCGCAGGGGTAGCGAAAGAGTTTAGTAGCGGTTTCATTGCGCAAGAGGTCTCGGGCTCGTTCACCGGCGATGTGGATATCAAAACAAGCGGCGAGATATATGGTGTGCTGCTGATAGACGTAGAGGCGGGAGAGCGTTGCTCCACCCCTGCGGTGGCTATCGAGTCGGGATTCAACGACGGCACGCGCACGACCTATTGCGCCGATGACGCTGACTTCAAGGATTGGGCAGGCTGGACGGCTACCATCACGGTGGAGGGCATGGGAGCGGATGAGCAGTGCCTCGTCGCGTGGGTGAACCAATCTAACCCCACCGACACCTTGCAGACAAAGACCTACATGCGCGCCGATGGCAACACCGCGAATGGCACTACCACCTTCACCTCCACCTACCGTGCCCCCGCGGGCGGCACCTACGACGTGCGAGCCACGGTATCCGCGAGCGGCAAGACCTCTACCCACGCGCAGGCGAGTGCGCAACTCCGTCTGCTGACCGCCCCCGCCACACCGACCCTCACTGCCACGGTAGCGCAGGGCGACGTGGCGCAAGGCGACGTGGTGAAGATGACCTCAAGCAGCAACACCAACCTGTGGCAATACTCCGCCGACCGCGGCGCCACTTGGACAGCCCTCGCCACCACTACCGCTCTCCACACTTGGTCGCCCTCCCAGAGCGACGCCGCGGGCGAGTACCGCTTCCGCTGCTATGCCCAAAACACGAATATCGGTGGCTGCAACCAATCGAAAGAGCCCTCTAACGTGCTGACTTACAAGCTGCTGGCGGTGGCTCAGAACGTGCCCATCCTGACGGTAACCAACAACGGCACCTGCGAGAAGGACGGCGGCGCCACCCTCACGGCAAGCCATATCACCACTGGCGCGACCCTCGCGTGGTTCAAGGACGGCGCAGCACTGACCGACTATGCGGACAAGACTGAGATACAGGTTACCGAGAGTGGCTCCTACACCGTGGTCGCCACCGTGGAGGGTAATGCCTATTCCTCCACCCCCGCTGCCGTAACGGTGCGCGCGATGGCGAAAATAACCACCGACCTTGCTCCCTCGTATGCCATCGTGCAGGGGCAGACGGGGGTGCTCTCGGTGAAGATGAGCGGCGCCATCCGCTACCAGTGGTACCAATGTACTGCCTCGGACAAGACGGGCGCGGTAGCCCTCACGGGCGAGACGAACGACCAACTGAGCGTCAGCATTCCGCTGAGCGACGAGGTGGGTACGACGTACTATTATTATTGTGTAGGCGCAGACGAGTGCGGCGGCACGGTCCCCTCCTCGGTGGCGACCGTAACCGTCAAAGGCTTGGTCTATGAGGCGTGCTTGGAAAACGGCGATACAGACTACGGCTTCTTTACCGTAACCGCCTACGACGGTAAGAATGAGTGCGATATGTGGGATAATACCAATAAGCGATACAACCTGAAAGGCTTAGATTCTCCCCTTGCCATCGAGGCGGCGGACGGCTACTACATCAAGCGTGTTACCTTCACGATGTATAGTTCCGAAGACAACTATGCCTTTGCCTTCTATTGGGGCGATGAAACGCCTGAGAGTATTTCTATCGGCACGACCGCGACGGAGTTCACATGCGAGAACAGCAACAAAGCCATCACCCGCGCAACAATAGTTCGCAACATCAAGATAAATGGAAAGCTTTATGGTAAAGACAGCGGCACCCGCTACATCACGAGTTGCTGCGTGGAGGTAGCGTCGCTCTGCACGCCTGCGGGCTTGGCGTTCAGCGCTACATCCCATACGGCGGACTATACCGAAGGCGCCCTCAGCGGTCTGCCTATGCTCACCAACAACGCCTCTTTGCCGGTGTCCTACACCTCCTCCAACCCGAAGGTGGCTACCGTGGACAGCGAGACGGGAGCAGTTACCCCTCTTGCCGTGGGCGAGACCAAGATAACGGCATACACCGAGGGCGGTACCGTGGACGAGATTACCTACTGCGAAGGGGCGGCGTCCTATACCCTTACCATCCAACGCCCGAGCGGCAGCACCGCTTTCTCCGCCACCATCTCGGGCAACACCTCCGTGGACTGCCAACAGTCTATCGTGCTGACTATCACCACAGACGCTACCACGCCGACGTACCAATGGTACAAGAACGGTGCGGCTGTCAAAGGCGCCACCGCTGCCATCCTCACCGTAACCACGGCGGGCACCTACAACGCACTCGTTACCGCCAACGGCTATGCCCAATGGACTTCCAACACCGCCACCGTTACCGACAAGAGCGCACAGCCCGTGGTAACGCGCCTCACGCCGTTCCACTACTACCGCTACGGCTGCGACTACACCCAACCGTCGGACAACCGTTATCGCCACCTCTTCAACGTGGTCAGCCAAGGCACGCACAAGGAGACGGACGGCACCGAGCGGCGTTGGTATCCCTATGCCCGCCTGATAAAAGGCGATGGAAAGACTGCCGACCGCTACTTGACGAATGTAACGGGCTGGGTAATCTCCGACCCCGAGAACGAACACATGGTCTTGCTCGACTTGCAGACACTGGCTACGCGTAATGCCGACGGCGGCTTCCTTGCGCAGGGCGACAAAGTGGTCATCTCCGTGCGCCCTGTGGACGCCTGCGGCAACTACTCCGAGGAGGCGGCAGACAGCATAGTCCTTACCGTAACGGCTCAGGACACGCGCGCCGTGGCATACATCGTCTCCGGCGGTAGCGGCAGCACCGTGAAGTTAGGCGGACAATTCCTCACGGGCTACAACCCCAGCGACCTCATGCTCCTCATGGGCAAGAACACATGGAGCGAGACCGACCCCGACCCGCTGTGGCACGCTATCGACACCTGCCGGCAGTATGTCGCTACGCCCGTCAACGGCTATGCGCCCTTCAACAAGTACAACTACGAGCCCTT
>JBJECJ010000001.1:21233-23384 GCA_051870955.1 Paludibacteraceae bacterium
GCGGGCACGCTCATCCATGCGGACACGCGCGGCTGGGTCAAAGCGTCCGTGCAGTACTACTCCAAGGCATACGGTGCGCCCGCTGACTGCCAATGGCAGTGGATGACCACCCCCGTCATAGACATGGGGGCGGTAGAGCAGTACCTCGCCGGCGCATGGGTTTACCAATGGGACAACGAGTCGCACGGCTGGACCAAACTCCTGCGCAACGGCGACACGATGCGCCCCTTCGGTGGCTATTCGTTCACCCAGCGTACCGCCGGCACCACCTATTGGATACAAGGCACCCTTGCACAAGCGCAAGACACCACCATCGCCCTCTGCTACAACGCTACCGATAAGGAGATGGGGCAGTACAACCTGATTGGCAACTCGTGGACTGCACCCATCAACATCGCGGGCTTCAAGCAGGATGACTTCCAAAACTGCGAAGCGACCATCTACATGTTCAATACCGGACAAGACCCGGAAGGTACGGGCTCGGAGGAAAGCGGGCGGTATGTGGCGGTGCCCGTGATGACGGCAGGCGAGCAGGTCGCTGCCTTGCAGGTCATCCCCGCCATGCAGACCTTCCAAGTGAATGCCGAGGGAGAGAACCCGTCGCTTACCCTGCGCTACAAGGACCTTGTGCGCCCCGTCAGCACCGTCAACCGCCAGCCGATGCGCATAGCGGGCAGAGCGGGCACCACGAGTTATGGCGACTACGACGGCGAGGGCATTACCGAACGCCTGCATATCCATATCAGCGGCAGCCGCTTTGCCGATGTGGTGCACCTCTATCGCAATGCCGACTGCACCTACGATTTCGACAACGGCTGGGACGGCACGAAGGTGCTCGGCGACGCGAGCGCGGTGCAACTCTTCGTGGAGCATGACATCCGCCGGTTCGCCGTCTCCACCCAGCCCGCCTTCGACGGCACGCGCCTCGGCATGCTCCGCGGCGAGGACGACACCTACAGCCTCCGCTTCGACTACGACGGCACCGAGACGCTCTATCTCTACGACGCCGAGACCGACCGATACACTCCCGTCACCAACGAGGCGACCTACACCTTCACCACCCTTGCCACCGAGGTGGAGCACCGCTTCCTGCTGACCGCCACAGCGCCCGAGAACCCGTCCGGACCCGCCACGGGTATCGTCAACCTCACGACCGACCGCGACAGGGCTGTGCTCACCAACACCACGGGAGAACGACTCTGCGTCGTGCTCTACGACGCCGCAGGACGACTCTGCGGACGATACACCTCCGACGCACCGCTATGGGACATTCCGCTCCCCGAGACGCAGGGAGTGTACCTGATAGAAGCCAAGACAAACCATGAACAACACACCTGCAAAGTGGTGCGATAACCCGCCCGAACGACCGACACCATGAAACACACACACTTCTATATCTATATCCTCATCCTTGCGCTCCTGTTTATCCACGGCAGTGTGGCGCAGGCAGATACGTTCTCTTTCCGGTTCGAGCCCTCGACGGAGGACGCCTATCTGCCTTTCACCTCCGTAGCGCCCATGCGCGACGGTTCCGACCGCGACGCACAGGACACCTACTCCCGACGCCTCATGCAGACGGGCAGCAGCCTGTCCGACGACCGACGCATGGCGGAGGTGTTCGCTGCTATGGCTGTGAGCACCACGGCACCCCGTTCAAACAACATGCTCCCGCAGACCATGGGCACTGTCGGCTTCTCCAAACTCTCGGCGGCTCCCATGCTCATGGCGGACGGCACGGTCTATTCGCCCTCTGCTGCGGCTGCGCCGACCATGCCGCAACGCTCACCGGGTACCCCCGGAGGTATCATTGATGAGCCCCCGCTACCCGTAGGCGAACCCCTGCTGCCCCTGCTCCTCCTCGCCGCCACCTACGCCATCTACAAACACCGCCTACGCCGCCTACGCCTGCCAAAAACGCCCCCTACGCCGCCCACGCCTGCCACAAACGCCCCCGTCTGAAAACAACGACGACTGAAGAATTATAAATGAACGTGAATAAGCAAACTATTTTCAGCACTCAAAGACTAAATAGGTTTTTGGTAATAAATAAATTAATGAATAATGACCCGTTAATTATATGTTAAAGAAAAATATCCCGACAAGTCGGGACAAGTTCCGAATAATTTTTGGAAATTTTTGTTGAAATAAAAG
>JBJECJ010000002.1:0-4146 GCA_051870955.1 Paludibacteraceae bacterium
AAAATTTGACACTTTTTATTCATCCTATGTGTAAACCTTATTACGTGTAAGACACCATACCGTTCCTTCCCTATACCTCCCCGTAAACAAAAGAGGCTGTCTAACAAGTCAAGTTAGACAGCCTCTTTGCGTATAAGAAAAATGTTTGGTATGCTTTGCCACTCCCCCGCCTCCCTCTTAGTGGGGGGTGAAGCGATGTCCGGTGGACATCGAGGTACGGGGGCGGGAGGAGTACTCGGCATTCAGCCGCATTATGGCCTTCTTTTTTTTAGCCCCGACCAATCGGGGCGTACCCTGTGGCTGCGCATAATAGACTTGTTAAACAGCCTTCCGTTCCAATTGCGCAATACTACTTATCGTAAATACTTGTGCGCGTTTTGTATCACAACACCCTGATAGTCAGCCCCTACGGGTTGCCCAAGCACGTTGTACATCGGCTGCGAGAGGTCCAGCGCAGGCGTGTCGTCCTCTTTCGCCTGTCCGATACCCATCGGCGCGGTGCAGTCGGGCACCAGCACCTCTGCCCCGTTCGACCAGGTGTAGCACACATCCTCGTCCGTCCACAGGTCAGCCGTTTGGTCTGTCCCGTTGTTGAAGATGAAGTTCACCTCCTTCACTTTCGCGTCGAACTGGTAGTAGAAATACCCTTCGCCGTTCTGCACCGTCATCTGCGTGCCGGGCCAATCACCCGTGAGTTTCGTAACATTGTTGCCCGAGCCCAGCCACGCATACAGGTTCACCTTGCTCCACGAAGCGGGCTTGTAGAACGCCACGATAATCGGCGTCGTCTGCGGTGCCTTGTAGGTATAGACGCACTGCTGCACCTCCGTCTGGGTGTTTGCCGTGGTGGCGTAGGCGGTCAGGGTTACCGTCCCCTCGATGGTCAGCGGGGTAGAGTAGGTGAGGCGCGTGGTGGACGTGCGCGGGTCGGTGCCGTCCAGCGTGTAGTAGATGGTCGCCGTCTCGCTCCCGCCCACGGTGCACATGCTCACACTCAGCGTCTCGCTCTTGTACGTGCAGGTGCCTTGGCTGATGATGAGTTGAGGAGGCACGGGGTTGGTCAACTTCGTCCAAATCACGTACCCCGTGCCGGAAGCCGCCTTCGTGTAACCGTCTTTCGATGCAGACACGCGGTTGCCGAACTCGGCTATCAGCGTGCCGTTCTTGCCCGTTACCGTCGCGCGATAGCCTGCTGCGTCGCCCTCGTCTTGCACCGCGCTCTCCGAGTGCACGCCCACTGCCTTGCGAGCCAATATCATCGGACCTATCTCGCTCTTCCAGGTCTTCCAATGCGGGTAGAACACGCAGGGCACGCCCGGCATGGAGAGGATGAACGCATTGGCTTGGATGGTCTTCGCCTTGTTGTCAGCTGTCATCGACTGTCCCTTGCCGCAGAACTCGTTCCCGTCGCGGTTGTGCGTGTCGTGGTTGTCCACAAAGGTCACGGCATACTTGCCCAGACCTTTCCCGAGCAACCCGCAGCCCTTGAAGCCGGCGAACGAACCGCTCGCGAGGTTGTTGTTGAACGCCGTGTATTTGGTCGCGAAGTCAAAGGTCAGCGTGTTGTAACCCGCGTCTTTGAGGCGGCTTTCCAGCACGCCGGCATTGCCGTCCCAGTACTCCATCACCGAGAAATAGGTCTGCGCCGCGCTGTTGTAGTCGTTGATGTGCGAGTTGTGGAATCCCTTGCAGTAGTCGTAGCGGAAGCCGTCGTACTTCATCTCGTCCTTCATCCATTTGGCATACGCGCGGAACATCTCACGCACTTTCTCACTCTGGTGGTCCCAGTCGCGGGCAGCGCCGTAGTTAGCCTCGCCGCCGTAGCCGTCATCGCTCGCACCCGTCGCTTTGCCCTTGCAACTGCCGGCGCCGGAGTCGCTGTTCACCTCGTCGGTCTTGCATATCCACGACGCATCGGGGGTGAACTTCCCGTAGGAACCGAAGTCCTCCGCATAGAAATCGCACCACGACGACTTGTTGGCGGCATGGTTCACCACCATATCTGCCACCACCTTCGTCCCTGCGGCATGGAAGGAGGCAATCAGTTGCTCCAGTTCGGCGCGGCTGCCCCATGCCGAGTTCTGGTTGCAGTACTGCGCGGGGTGATAGCCCACGCCGCCCGACGACTTCGCCGAAGGCGGTAGCCATACCATATCGAAGTACGCGTTTATCTCCGAGGTCTGTCCTTGCAGCGTGCTCCATTTGGTGTCCCCGAATTTGCCGCCACCATTCGAGTCCCAGTAGAACGCCTGCAATAGCACGTCTCCGCACTGGCTCGGCACTGCCGACGCACAATCCTGCGGCAGGTCGGGTGTCGCGGGCTCGTAGGGAGCGTCGGGGTCGGGCTCATCAGGATTCGGCTCATCGGGATTGGGGTCATCAGGATTCGGCTCGTCAGGATTCGGCTCATCGGGGTTCGGGTCGTCAGGATTCGGCTCGTCGGGGTTGCTACCGCCTATGTTTTCTCCTTTATTGCCCGAGCAATCGCCCGTAGCCTTGCCAATATATAATTGGTCTTGTCCCAATTTTATCTTGATATAGAAATCGTAACAGCCCGTAGCGGAACAAACATAGTTCTCTCCACTGAGAGCAATCTCTGGAGTGCTGTAGGAATCGAGAGTAACCACCCATCCCGCAGCATTCTCTTTGTCGTACAACTGCAAACGGTCGCCCTCGCTCACTGGCACTCCAAGAGCCATGTATTCTGTGAAAGACTGGTCTTGTGCACCGCTGTTCAACGTACCTTCATAATAGATACTGTCGTTGATAAGAATGCCGTAGGACGCGGCATGCACTCCCATGCACGCGCACAACATCCATACAAAGAATAAGGAAAGTTTCTTCATGATAAGATAGATTGGTATAAAAATTATAGGTAATGATATACGAGTTGACCCATGTAGTTTATCAAATGCAAGCCCCAACGGGGCGATATAGATTAGCGTAGGGACTTGTCCCTACGTGGGATGTCTCATCCACAATGCAAGCCCCAACGGGGCGACATAACTCACTTTTGAATCACCGTGTCAACATGTATGTCATTGCCAAATTATACGATAAATTACACGGTAATTACATGTTGCAAACCCCAAAGAGCGTTTTGCACGTTTCGTAGAGAAAACGCCCGCAAAGGTACACATATTATTTAATATATGCAAGCGTTTTCTTAAAAATCTGTTGTTTTTTCCACTTCTTCTACCTGCACCACGCTTTCTGCTACCCGAAAGTGCACGCGCACGCCCCCGAACTCCATCTTGTACACCCGTTGCGGGTCGTGCTGGTAGGCGGGGCGCGGGTCTTGCGCCAGTATCTCTTCTAATGCCTGTTGCAGCGGGGCGGGCAGCACGATACCCTCTCTCCACGCCACCGCCAGCCGATAGTCTTTCGTCGCCTCGGCAAACCCGTCTCGCGCGTCGGGGTGCGAGTCGGCATACGCCAGATAGGGTTTGATGTCGTAGATAGGCGTACCGTCCATGAGGTCTGCCCCTGCCACCACGAGCACTAACCCCTCCCGTTCCGTCTCTTCCACCCGCAGCAGCCGCACGCTGCTCAACCCCAGCGGGTTCGGGCGGAATGGCGAACGTGTGGCGAACACCCCCATCCGCTTGTTGCCGCCCAAGCGTGGCGGACGCACCGTCGGCGACCAGCCCAATCCCTCCCCCTTTGAGGGGGAGGCGGAGAGGGTCCCCCTCGAGGCGGACTCGGAGAGACTCGCCATGTTCTCCGAGAAGCCCCAGATGAGCCACAAATGAGAAAACCCCTCTATCCCCCGCAGCGCCTCACGCACGCGGTACGGCGGAGTGAACACTATCCGCGTCTCGATATGAGAAGCCGACTGCGGCTGGCGAGGTATGCCGAACTTGTCGCTAAAACCATTGTGCGCATAGGCGATGATATCCAATTCCGCTCCTTTCATGCTGCAAAGATACTGCTTTTTGGGCAGACAAGCAAAGAAAATGCACTTTTTTTGCATTTTTCCTCCAAAAAATTTGGTGGTGTCAAAAAAAAGCAGTACCTTTGCACTCGCTTTTCGCCGATAACCCTTTTCGGGTGTGGATAAGAGAAGCGCCAAGGTGCCATAGCTCAGTTGGTAGAGCAAAGGACTGAAAATCCTTGTGTCACTGGTTCGATTCCCGTTGGCACCAC
>JBJECJ010000003.1:0-1235 GCA_051870955.1 Paludibacteraceae bacterium
GCAGATTATGTGCAGAAAGGCGAAAAATACAAGAAACATTTGCATATTTGCAAAATTTGTTGTATCTTTGTCGGCGAAACTATGAGTAGGGCTGCGGGTGGGGCGTGCAATGCCCGTTAACGCCCGAGAAGTCGCTTACTCACAGTTGGCTCTTTAACATAGAAAAAAGCGTTTATTACCGCTTGTTTTGGTCATCGGGAATCCGGAAGATTCATCTACCCGAAGCAAGATTAGCAATAGACGCCACAGGGTATGACTATCCTGCTGTATGTGCATATAGCAGTTCGTCATATCGGGCGTGGGCGTTAGTTGTCAATTCTTGTAGAAAGGTTATTCCGGAACCTCTGATGAGAGAATAGGCAGGAGATAAGGCTCCACGCTTTCATTTTATCTTTACCCGAGGTGGCACAGGAGCACACTACCCCACAAAAAACATCATGTATTATGAAAAGACATTATCTCTACGCTCTTTTCTGCTTTCTGCTCATGAACACATCAGGATGGGCAGCAGTATCTGAAACGGTCTATGACTTTGAGACCGACGAGTCTAATGCCCACTGGCATTTCGTAAACGGCTCGCAAACCAACAAGTGGATTATCAACACCTACGCGGGCTCTAACGGCAGTGGCTCCTATGCCATGTATGTTTCAAGCGGCTTATCTTATGCGTATAATCAACGTGCAGCATCTACTGTGTGGACATACTGTGATGAAGTACTTACAGGGGATATACAAATTTCGTTTGATTGGAAAGGAAAGGGTGAAGGTACTTACGATTATATGTATGCCTATCTTGTTCCAACCGATGGTACACAACCCACAGCAGGTAGTACCACTCCGCCGACGAATGCCATTCAAATAGGCAGTCGATTTAATGGTCAAAGTTCTTGGACCATTTATACGGATACCGAGCGTACGCTATCCGGTACTTACTACCTTTATTTTATGTGGTGTAATGATAATTCTGCTGGTGATACCCCTATTGCTATTGATAATGTGCGTATTCAGACGGGAACACCTTTACCGCCATTGCCCGCAAGCCATTTCACCATCGTGTCGGATAGTGTTTCTCAAAGCAAAGCCTTTGTGAAAGCACTTTATGAGACTGAATCTACCACCGTAGAGCGGGTTGGATATACGGTGGAAGGTGATACCGTCTGGATGCCCAATGCCACAGATACGATAGTTTGTGCATTGGATAGCCTGCACCCGCACTATGAGTATAATATCCATTT
>JBJECJ010000003.1:1335-12658 GCA_051870955.1 Paludibacteraceae bacterium
TTTAACAAAGCAGACTCTGCAGGCGTGATGGATACGATTATCACCGGATTAGAGCCGAGCACCGACTATACTTTCCGCATGTATTTTGATTTGGCGGATTCTACTCAAGTAACTTCTTCAATGTTTACCTTGACAACCGATAGCATTAGGGCGTATTGCTCGCTCTCTACCCCGCAACATATCACGCAATCCACATGCGGTGTTCATGTTTCATTTGACTTGGGCGACCTACCTATCGGTACTAACAAAGGTATTGAGTTCAAAAAAACGACTTCCTATGGCTACTACAATAGGATAGAACTTTCGGATTCACTGACAACGTTTGACACGATTGTCAGCGGACTGATGCCGGAGACGGAGTACAACTTCCGCGCTTACTACACGGATAGAAACGGAAGGACGACCTATAGTGAGGTCTTAGAGGTTACTACTCGGTCTATTGTGAATAGTATTACCTTTGGCGAACCCACTCAAACCACTATTCCGTTTACATTTAAGTACGATGCAGGCGATGCCAAACCCGGATACACCAAGGTAGAGTGGACATCCAACAATGGAGGATGGGGTAGCATATACTACTATTCGGATACAACCTTCACTGCTCAGCACGATACCGTTTTGACGAATCTTGTTCCCAATGAGACATATGAGTTGCGTGCATCGGTTTATTTTGAGAACACCACTATTCGCACGGACTATCTGACTATTCAGACTCTTCCCGTAACGGTAGGTGAACCTCAATTGGTGGGTCATGGGCAGACTTATCTGGAGATAGGACTAACCAACGACTATGGTGACGCAACCTTAGTGCGTGAGGAGGTGGAGTTCTCAACGGATGTCATCTATCAGTTGCCTGATACTACGATTGCGCTGACGAATGGATTTGTGAAATACAACAACCTATACCCCGGCATGCACTATTTCTACCGTGCCGTTCTTGAGACAGAGGAGGCTGGTGTGCAACACAGTCCTTGGATAGAGGTACAGACCAAATACATTGGACTGCAAACAGATGAGGCAGATGGTATCACCAATACTGCAGCCACATTGCATGGTTCCGTGGACTGCGACCAAGAGAGTTATACAGAAGTGGGATTTGAGTGGATCCGCAGCGATGCACCTGAGACCGTTCACCCCTATCGAATTCTCATCACCGACCGCACAGACGACCAGTTAGCATTCCGAATAGTGGGGCTGAGTCGTGACCATTACTACAATTTCCGTACGTATTGCAAATACCAGACGCAAACATATTATGGCGAGTGGGTTGGTTTCTTGACAACCGATGCCGAGGAAACGGTTGCTCCGTATGTGGAGACTTTGGGAGCAAGTGTAGATGGGCAAGGTGTCTTGATGGAAGGATATGCAAAAGAGGGAACAGAACCTTTCCTGCAAATTGGTTTTGAAAGTTGGGAGAAAGGTAGTAGTTTAGTACGTACTACTATCGTAGAAAGTAGTGTGATGAAAGCCTACATGCCGGAAACGCAATCATATCACACTTACCAATTCCGCGCCTATGCTAAGACACCCGCCGGCGTTACTTATGGCGAGACCTTGGAAGTAGAGGTCGGATATATTGAGCAAGATATTCCCAATGTGGTGGTTGTGCCCTCTATCCACTCAGCAGAGTTCCGCTGGAGCAGCATACAAAATGCGGATAAATACTCTTTGATACTGTTTGATGATATTTGGATGGAAGACAAAGTAGATGAGGCGTCGCTGTCAAGCAACACGACATCGTATGTTGTGGAAGGCCTTGTTGCCAACACTACCTACTACTTTGTTGTGCGGGCATACAATGACATGGAACAGATGATAGCCGAGGAAATTGGTAGTTTCACCACACTCAAAGAGGAAATGGGTGTGCAAGATACCGAGGTGATGCCTGATACCCAAGCACAGAAAGTGCTACACAACGGGCAAGTGCTCATCATCCGCAACGGGAAGGTATATACGATGATGGGAAAGGAAGTATTAGAATAGGAATCATCTAATAAAACGGCATAGAAACCCAAATTCAAACTAAATATATTTGCCGGCTATGGCTCTTGTCTATTTCTTAGCAAGAGCCATAGTTCCTTTTGAGTATAGACACTGGAAGAGAAATGCTATCCCTACAAAAAGGCATTGGAATACCGATGGCAAAGATTTGGAAATAAGAAAAATATCAGAAACATTTGCATAGTTGCAAAAAATATCGTACCTTTGCACCGCGTATGGAAGACGCGGATAGACAGACACTATTTACCTAATATTTTATCGTATGAAAAGAATTTCTATTTTGCTTTTTGCGGTGCTGGTTGTCAGCGCAATATGGGCACAGTCTTTGGAGGGAATCAGCCTGCCCGCCATGGAGAAAACGGCTACCAAAGTAAGGGCGCAGATGGGCACGCACCCTCAGTTGACATTATCGTCAAGGCAACGGGATATTGCTAAAAACCAATCGGCTAGGAAGTCGGTTAGGAAGATTGCGATGGCAGAAACCGCTCCCGATACCATCATCATCGTCCCCGAGTCGTTTGAACCCGAATGGTACGAAGAAACTCAAGATTGGTACTGGGGTTTTATTGACCAAAGCATGCAGTATTTTGTGGCATTGGACTGGTATGGGACGCCGAACAGCCCCTTTGGAACGGTTACAGCCGACATGTTAGACCCTGACTATTCCGGTATAACGAGTTATGAAACCTTTGAGCAAGCAACCTTCGAAGGTGGTGGTTTCTCCGTCCGTCAGGTCAAAATAAGCAACAACCTATCTGCCATAAAGATTGCGGGCGAGTTGTCGGGCTCCGATGGGAATATCTATGTCCTGTCCGGTCTGTTTGAGACGCTGACGCCTCAGGATACCATACCTGTTGCCATTTCAAACGCGACCATCTCCTTAGACGGCGATACGGCGCTGCTGCTGAAAGGAAGCACGGAGACGGCTTCGGTGAAGGCGGTTATCCATACCAAACATTTGACCGGCAACTATTCGAGCGATGAGTTTGATTTGGAGCAGGTGGAGGTCGTGGTAGGTGGCAAGACCATTGACGTATGGGATATCCATGCGAATATCTTGGCGAATGCGACCTATACGGATTTGGTGGCGGACCTGACGGTGCTGAGCAAAGACACCACCGTCTATGCTTTCCGACTGGCGCAGCCCGTTGCCATTGCGGATACGGTGTCTGCCTCAATCAACAACATGCAGATAGACGATAGTTGGGGCGATTATGGCATGTACTTCCTGTATGGCAGCACCACGGGTATCGCGATAGAGGCAGTAACTAGCAATCTGATACCCGGCACGTACAGCATGGCGAAAGGGTCGCTTGGTCTCACCCTTGCCGTGGGAGGCAAGATAGTCGAGGTGCTGGGTGGCACCTTGGTGCTTGACGAGAACCTGAATGGAGACCTCTCTGCCGATGTGGAGTGCCTCGCGAGCGATAGCAACCTCTACCGCCTGCACATGTGTTGGGCAGTGCCTACGCCGACCAAGACCGTGGTGATGGAGTTCCCGAACCGCGCGGTGGCGAACATTGACAAAGACAGAGATATCTTCCAAATGATTGGCACCAATGCAGAAGCGAGCGTAGCGGTAGGTGTGCAGCACTGGGTACCGGGGGAAGACATGACTTTGACCGCCGAGAACGTACTGCTGGACTACACCGCGGTGGCGCTCTATGCGAATGGGGACACTGTCGTCAATGCGGCAGCAGACGTGAAAGGTAACCTGAAACTCGTAAAAGATACCCTTTGGATGTCGGTAGAGATGATATGCTTCGATAGCGTGCAGTACAATGTCCTACTGTGGTATGCTGTGCCTACGCCCACCGAAATCATTGATTTAGGCGAGATTACAGACACCAAGTTTGTGAATGCCATGGCTACGATGGGGGTCTATCAGGTGGTAGGCGCAACGACAGATAGCACCTACACCGTCGCTTTCTGCGCAGAGGCTCCGATGGACGTGGAAGGTGAGTATGAGAACAATGGGATGTTTGAGAGCAACCTGCGGGCGCAATACACTTGGATAAAAGAGAAAGCGACGGGCAAGTCTCTGAATGTGATGAAGGCGAAAGTAACCGTTACGATGGACCAGACAACAGGTGAAATCCGCGCTGTCGGCACGTACATCTGCGACAACGAGAAACAGTATGACTTCACGCTCAAGACGCAATACGAACGCCGCCATATCGCATACGACATGCAGGACACGCCGATTGACGCGGTGTTCACCATCGGCACACACGATTTTGCTGTGGACACGGAGGATTTGTCAAAGGGTACTGTCATCCTGGAGGCAAAAGGCAAGAAGAATGCCGATTATCTCATCTTGCAATTCCTGCTTCATCCCGCCGCCACAGACCCTGAGACCATTATCCCCGAGGGAATGTACACGATTGATGATAGTTATGTGGCAGGCACAGTAACGGCAGGCGACTTCAACGGCACCAGCATATACCCGAGTTTCTTTGGGCAGGTTATGCCGCAAGGTATCAGCACCAAGGGCTTGTATTTCTTGGTGGAAGGTACCGTAACGGTAGAGAAGGTAAGCGCCGCTCATTTGCATGTCGTGCTGGAGGCGCTCAACTCATACGACGTACCGGTGAAGATAGACATCAATACCGCCGCCGACGGTATAGAAGCCATAGACGCGCAGCCCTCAGAAACCCGCAAGTTTGTGAAAGACGGGCAGTTGTTCATCCGACGCGGAGAGCACATTTATTCCGTCTTGGGTGATATCGTGAAGTAGTTGTCCTCGCGGGCTGAAACCTGACTGCTATCATAAAAAAATACACTGTTTCGTATGAAAAAGTGTATTTTTTTTATGTTTATACTTAATTTGTGTAATAATTCGGATTTTTTTTTGTATCTTTGCGGGCGAAATGAATAGTAAACGATAATACTATGGAAGAACAGAAGAATATCCCGTTGTTGGATTGTCCGGTGGACTATCTGATAGGTGACGCCAGTGGCAAAGTGATGAACGAATACGGTCGGTTTCCGTGCAAGATAAAGTGTGGCGTGTATGCTATCATCGTGCGAGGCACCGCGCGCGCAACTATCAACATCACGCAGTACGAGTTTCGGCAGAACGATGTGCTTTTATTGGAACCCGGCAGTTTCCTGCTGATACACGAGTTCTCGGAGGACGCGCTGGTGTACTACGTGCTTTTCTCTTCCTCTTTCATGGAGAAGCATGCCTTCAAGAGCCGCATGTCGCTCACGGCACTGCGCTTGCAGTCGCCTATTATCCACGTCGGCGACGAGCATGCTGAGGTCATTTGTGAGGCTGCCAAACTGCTGCTCAAGGCGATGAATACCCGCCCGTCAATGCTCAGTTCGGAGAGTATGGTGCATATCTTCAACTTGGTACAGAGCAGTTACGCCGCTCATGCACGCCGGCAGGAGACGGACTTCTTGCTGCGTCCGCAAGACCGCAAAACGCAGATTTATCAGGATTATTGCCAATTGGTTTTGAAGAATTATCAGCAGTGGCACCATGTGAACCAGTACGCCGACGCGATGCACATCACCTTGCCGCACCTGTGCGCCACTATCAAGGCGGTTAGCGAGCGGACGGCAGGCGAAATCATCACCGATGCCATACTCACGGACGCCAAGGCGCAACTGAAGATTACGAACCTGCAAATCAAAGAAATAGCCCTCTCGCTCGGTTTTGACAATATCGGTTTCTTCAACCGTTTCTTCAAGTCCCACGTCGGAGTAACGCCCAAGGCGTACAGAATGGGATAATCAGGGATTTACACCCTCAGTTCTTCGTCCGTCAGTATCTTCACTACACGCTTCCCGTCAGGCGTGTAGCGATACGTGGGCAGCGCAAACAGGTTCTTCACCAAATCGCGCATCTCTTCTTCCGTTAAGGTCTTCCCGTAGGGTATCGCCGTGTCGTTAGCCAGCGCCATGGCAATCTGTTTGCGCCACTCTTCCCGCACGTTCGCACCTGTGTCGCGCACCGCGTCTAAGATATGTCGTAGTGCTGTAACCCCGTTCTGCTGCCCCAACTGCGCGGGCAACCCGTAGATACTGTATGAGGTCTTGCCAAACAGCTCCAAGTCGAAGCCGATGTGCCGCAGTTCTTCCACCATCGGCTCTATCAGCAGCATATCTTCTGCCGTCAGTTCCAACACATCGGGAAAGAGCAACTTCTGCGTCGCACCTTTCGCCTCCGACAGTTGCGACATGTACAAATCGTAAAGTACACAGGCATGCGCGCGGTGTTGGTTGATAATCGCCAAACCCTGCTCGGTCGCCAAAAAGATATACTTCCCCCCGTACTGCCACGGACAAGACGAGGGAGGAAGAACGAACGAAGAAAGACTCATCTCCCCCGTCTCTGCAATCTCAGATTCAAGACTATTCGCCCCTTCATCCTTCATCCTTAATCCTGTATCCGTTGCGTACAACTGCTCCCAACCTTTCGGTGGATTGTTGCTGTACGATTTGTTTGCTCCCTCAGAAGAATAGCGCTCATAATCGGAACGAATCCCTTGCATCCTCAATCCTTTATCCACACGGAACGGGTTGTAGTTGGGGTCTATAAGCCGCTGCGGAGCACTGGTCGGGCGACTGCCGTCGGGGATGGGCATGTCTATCTCCCCCTCGCGGTTGAAATCGATAGTTGGCGCGAGCGAGAACTTCCCCAAAGCCTCGCGCACCGACGCCAAGAGTATCTGAAAAATAGCCTGCTCGTCGGCAAACTTTATCTCGGTCTTCGTCGGGTGGATATTCACATCAATCGACTGCGGATTGACCTCGAAATAGATGAAGAAAGAGGGCTGATAATCCCCCGGGAGCATGCCCGAGTAGGCAGTCATCACCGCCTTCTGAAAATACGGATGCCGCATGTACCGCCCGTTCACGAAGAAGTACTGCTGCGCGTTCTTCCCCGTGGACTCAGGCTTGGCAACGAAGCCGCGTATCGACACCAAGTCGGTGTCCGTATGTATCTCCACCAGATTGGAGGTGTATTGCCGACCCGTCCCCTTGCCGAACACGCTCTCGATACGCTGCTTCTCCGTGCCGGCGGGCAACTCGCTGAGTATCTCGTCGTTGTGCACAAAGGTGAACTGCACCTGCGGATAAACCAGCACTATCCGATGGTAATCTGTCATCAGGTTGCGCAATTCCGTCTGGTCGGTCTTGAGGAACTTCCGTCGTACAGGCACGTTGTAAAACAGGTTCTTCACCCGAATGTTCGTACCCACAGGGCATTGACACGGCTCTTGGTACAGCACTTCCGACCCCGCTATCTCCAGCCGTGTACCCATCTCATCCTCCTCGCGGCGCGTGGTTACCTCCACTTGCGCTACGGCACAGATACTCGCCAATGCTTCCCCGCGAAAACCCATCGTGCGAAGAGCAAACAAATCCGCAGCCTCGCGTATCTTCGAGGTTGCATGCCGCTCAAACGCCATCCGAGCGTCCGTCTCGCTCATCCCTTTCCCGTTGTCCACCACTTGCAGCAACGTCCGTCCCGCATCGCGCACCACCACCTGTATGCGGCTCGCTCCAGCATCCAGACTGTTCTCCACCAACTCCTTCAAACACGACGCAGGACGCTGGATAACCTCTCCCGCGGCTATCTGGTTGGCTACACTATCTGGCAATAAGTGAATGATGTCCATATTGGTTGGGGGTTGGGGGGCTGTGCTTACTGATTACAGCAAGAAATAGAAGAGAAAGAGCAGCAGCACCAACAGTGCAATCCAGAAACCCAGACGCGACTGTTTCTTGCGGCGCAGTTCGGTCATGTTCTTCTCGTGCTCCTCGCGGAAACTGCCGCGGTGCAGTTGGCTGTGCTTCTGCTCGCGACGCTCGCGCCGTTCTTCCTTATCCTTATCATAATAGATAGGGCGGTAATCCCACTCGCGAGGCTTCGGTACTTTGGGAAATAGAATAGACATAACCTTATTTACAATTTAGGATTTACGAATTGCAATTTACGAATTACGATTTACGATTTTCCCGCGTCTCTATGCCGCATGGTCAACCGTAAATCGTAAATCGTCTAATTGTAAATATCTTACTTCACGATGGCTTGGAACTCGCTATCCTCTGCAAACTTAGCGAACTCGATGTCGTTCAGTGCGCGTGCTTTCAGGCTTGCGTCCTTAGCCACAGCCACCTTCATGTTGCTGTACACAGCGTTGCGGTCGTTCGTGCGAGCGCCCACTACGGCTTGCAGGTAAGCGGTTACGCCGTTCGGCTCTTTCACGTTCGCCAAGGTCTGTCGTGCACCGGCGTAGTCCTCGTTGAGGATTTGCTGCACGGCAGCGTTGTTCGTTGCGGTCTGTCCGTAAGCAGTCTTCGCCGCCTTGTAGTCGCCCTTCATCGTGTAGAGCGTACCCATAGCGGCAGCGAGGTTACCTTGTGTGCCCGCAGCCTTGCCCAGGTGCTCCTCGGCCTTTGCCAAGTCGCCCTCTGCCATGGCTGCCACACCGGCGTTGAAGTTCACATCGGGGTTCTGTGCGTCGATAGCCAACGCCTTGTTGTATGCGCGGCGTGCCTCGGCTACGTTGCCCTGCTCAAAATAGAGCATACCCATGTTGTTGTATGCACGGTAGTCGTTGAACTGTGCAGCCACCTTCTGATAGATAGCCATCTTCTCTGCATTGTCGCTCGTGAGCGTTGCGGCGTAGAGCATCTCCTCCACGTTCAGTTGGCTCGGGTCGTTTGCCAAGAACTCTTTGATTTCGTCGTCCGACTTACCAATCAGGTCGGTGGTGAGGATGAGGCGGCTGCGGCGCAGTGCAGGCAGAATCTCCTCGGCAATGGTCTTATACACGCTGCTCAGGTTCTTGATTTGTGCCTCGCGCTCCTCGGGGTCGGTGTACATGCTCAGCACGCGCAGCACCAACTCCTTGTCTTGCATATTGCTGTTCTCCAGCAACTCTTGGAAACCTGCCCAGTCCTCTGCGGTGATGTCCGAAGCAATGTCGGTCTTCACTTTGTCGCGTTTCAGTTGCTGTTGCAGGAACTTCTGAGCGTTCTTCTGGCGCTGACCTGCCAATTTCTCGTTCAGGTCCATCCCGCCGTCGGGAGAAGCATAACCGCTCACTTCCAGTTTGTTAATCGCCTTGCGCTCGTTCTGGTCTGCCTCCTTGATGGCGGCGCGCAGGTCCTTCATCTGCTGGCTCTTGGTCTCCGACGAACGCAGGTTCGATTGTTGAATCAAGAACTTGATGTCGGCCTCCTGCATCTGTTGAATCACGCGCTGGAACTTGTCAGGTGTTACCACCGACTTGTTGTCGCATGCGCTCGCCAACTTGGCAGTCGCTACCAAACCGTCTGCTACCTTCAACTCAGGCACCTCTACCTCTTTGTTACCCATTTTCGCGGTGAAACGCAGGTAGAGTTCGCACTTGTCCATAGCGGGTACATAGTCAAACGAGCACGACTGGCTGTATTTGCCGCCCTCTGCGTAACTAACCATCGTACCGTTCTCCTTGGCCTTCTCGCCCACGTATGTTACAGGTGCGCCCACTGCCTCGCCGCCTTCGTATTTCAGCACGGGGGTAACGGTCAGTACACCTTTCTTCGCGAATTTCTTTACAGGGAACGTACCCGTGATATCAGCGTTCACCTTGTTGCCGACTACTGCCAGCGGACTCGGGTTCACGTTGACCTCTTCGGGTTGAGGCAGCGTCTTGCTGCACGATGCCAACATTGCTACTGCAGCAATGAGGGAGAGAAATAAACCTTTTTTCATAATCAGTATATAATTTTACAAGTTTCTTATGCTACGGCATAATTTTCGGCGGCAAAGTTACTGTTTTTTTTCGATATACGCAAACCTTTTTGCATATTTCTATCAAAAACAGGCGTTTTTCCAAAGAAATCTACTCTACCGCATACAAAATCTGTGCCGATTGTGCACCTACATACGTTATTTTTTCGTCCACGCGCATACCCGAGTACGGACACTCGCCGTATCCGCATGCCAATCGGTATGCCCCCGCAGGCAGGTGGATAGCCACGTCCTCTCTGTTGGCGTTCAGCACCACCACGATGGTCTTCCACTCGTCGCCCACAGCCTCGCCGTCCAGCGCATACGCCACCACGCCCTCCGGCGCGTCCAAGAAATGCAGGTGCCGGCGTACCAACTCCGCGTCGCCCATGCGGAAAGCGGGGTGCGCCTTCCTCAGTGCAATCAGCCCCTGATAGTAGCGGAACACGTCCTCGTGCTGCGCCTTGAGCGACCAGTCTATCGCGTTGATGGAGTCGGGGCTGCAATATGAGTTGTGCACCCCTTTCTTGTCGCGCAGTATCTCCTCGCCGTTCCACAGGAAGGGGATACCCTGCGAGGTCAGCACTGCCGTCTGCGCCAGTTTATCCAAGCGCTCCAACTCCCCTTTTTTCAGTGAGATACTGGCTTTCAATCGGTCGGTCAGCATCATGTCATCGTGGCAGGAGACGTAACTGATACACTGCATCGGCTCTGCTGCCCACGCCGCTTTCGAGTAGTTCACGCGGCTCATGTCCACGTCGGGGTGCTCAATACAGCCGGCGATGCCGAACTTGATACTCTCCTCATGCCCCTTCTCGCCGGCGAGGAATGCCCCTTTGTGGTCGTCCGAGAACGGACCCCGCAGCGCGTCGCGCATGTCGTCGCAGAACGCACCCACGCCCTCTATCTCAAGGATGTTCGCTTTCATCGCCAACTCCTCCTGCGGCAGCAGCGGCGCGCCTGCCGCCCAGCCCTCGCCGTAGAGCAACAGCGACGGGTCTATCTCGTCCATCATCGCGCGCACCTCGCGCATGGTCTCGATGTCGTGAATACCCATCAAATCGAAGCGGAAGCCGTCAATATGGTACTCCGTCAGCCAGTAGCGGCACGACTCCACGATGAACTTCCTCATCATCCCCCGCTCGCTTGCGGTCTCGTTGCCGCAGCCCGATGCATTACCGAGGCTGCCGTCCGCGTTGTAGCGGTAGAAATAGCCCGGGCAGGTGTTGTGGAAGTTCGAGTGCGCCACGTCAAACGTGTGGTTGTACACCACGTCCATCACCACGCGAATACCCGCCTTGTGCAGCGCCTGAATCATCTCCTTCATCTCCCGAATACGGCATGCAGGCTCATACGGGTTGGTGCTGTACCCGCCCTCGGGCACGTTGTAGTTCACGGGGTCGTACCCCCAGTTGTACTTGTTGTCTTCCAGCCGCGTCTCGTCTATCGAACCGTAGTCATACGAAGGCAGTATCTGCACATGCGTAACCCCCAACTCCTTCAAATGCGCAATCCCCGTCGCCATTCCCACTGGGGACGCAGGCGTCTCGCCTGCGGGCAGTTCGGTACGAACTGTTTGTGAAGTCG
>JBJECJ010000003.1:12758-22217 GCA_051870955.1 Paludibacteraceae bacterium
GGGGACGCAGGCGTCTCGCCTGCGGGCAGTTCGGTACGAACTGTTTGTGAAGTCGTGGACGCAGGCGTACTCTCGTCCCCTGAGAGCAGTGGCATGTTAATTGTTAATTGGTTAATTGTTAATTGCTTAGTCCCTTCCTCCGTCAGCCCAAGGAACTTCCCTTTGTGCACCACGCCCGAACTCGGATGAATCGTGTAGTCGCGGTAGTGCATCTCATACACAATCGCGTCTTTCGCCCCTGCGAACGCGGGGCGCACATCCTCGCCCCAGCCTTCGGGGTCGGTGCTGTGCAGGTCAACCACCGCACCGCGTCTGCCGTTCACGCCCACCGCCTTGGCGAAGATACCCGGCGTCTCCTCCATATCGTTCACTTGAAACGTGTAGAACTTCCCTTGCAGGTCGCCGCGCACACAGCACGTCCATGTCCCGTCCTTGCCCCGACGCATAGCCACTTCCTCCAATGCCTCGCCGCCTAAACCTTCGGCGTACAGACGGAGCCGCACGCTGTCCGCAGCAGGGCTCCATACCGAGAAGGTCGTCTTCTCAGGCGAATACACCATCTCGTCCAATGCACCCTTGCGCACAGGATAATCATCCACCGACTCATACACGGGCGCTTTCCCGCCGCAACCCGCTAAGGTACAAACTAAACTCAATGCTAAAATCTGTTTCTTCATGGTATCAATGAAATTTCTATTAACGCAAGTTCGATATCCTGACAAATCGGGACAAATTAAGTGGACTATCTCAGCAGTCCAAGAGTAATTTGGTTTTTGGCAATAAATTAATGATTAATCACACGAAAATTATATGTTAAAGAAAAATATCTGAATAATTTTTGGCAATTTTTGTTGAAAGTAAAAAGTTCGTAGTCGTTTCGTGTACCAAAAACTTATTTCGAGTTCTTGGTTCTTGGTTCCTGCTTCCTGGTTCCCAAAAATCCGCCGCAAAGGTACAAAAATTTATTGAAATACGCAAATCCTGTCGCTATTTTCTGCAAATAAATCCTTGCCAATGCAGCCCAAACGCCGAAACCGTCATTCGCTCCCCTCCCGCCGCAAAACGCAGAACCCGATAGTTGTCCGAATTTCGCAAATTACGCCTTTTGGACAATTCCGAAATCAAGCAGAAATCAAACCGAATCTCCCCCGAGACAGCACCGAGATCGTATCGGAACATTATCGTAACATTACCGTAACATTACCGTAACATAAGCGAGACCTTCCCGAACCCCTTTCGAGGCGTTTTCGAGCCTTTCTCCCGCTCCGACCATGCTTCTCTATAATTGTCCAAAACACGTATCAATGACAACTCTACGCCCCGCGGCGGAGAGAATACAAACCAAGAACCGTCGGGAAAACAATCCTATTTTCAGACAAATAGGGCTTTTATTTGCACATGTCAAAAAAAAGTAGTAACTTTGCGGGCGATTTTTACGAATATGCCAAATAGGAAATAGTAAAATACCCCGATAGCCTATGTCGCCTACCATCACCATCTATTGCAAAAACACCAAGCAGTACTACGATGTCCCCCGTGGCATCTCGCTCATCGAACTCAAAGAGCGCATAGGCATCAGCCTGCCTTACCCCGTCGTCGCAGCGCATGTCAACTACAAGGCGGAGAACCTCGATTTCCTCCTCTACAAACCCAAAGACGTGGAGTTTCTCGACGCAAGCACACCCAGTGGTATCCGTTGCTACACCCGCACCCTGAACATGATTCTCGCTTGCGCCATCCATGAACTGTACCCGCAGGCAGACCTCCGTGTGGAGCACCCTATCAGCAAGGGATACTACTGCACCATCCGATGGAAGAAAGACCACGAGCAAACGCTCACCCCCGACATGATTAGCGCCATCAAAGAGCGCATGCAGCAAATCATACGCGAAGACCGCAAAATCGTCGAGGAGGAGAAGCAGACCAAAGAGGTTATCAAGATGTTCGGCTCCCGCGCAGACGGCGAGAGCACTATCTTTGAAACGCTCGGTAATCCCTATTGCCGCTACTTCCGAATGGGCAATTATATCGACTACTACACCTCTATTCTCATGCCTTCCAGCGGGTACGTTACCGTCTTCGACTTGGAGCCTTACTACGACGGTATGCTCCTCCGAGTACCCGGCATGAAGAACCCCCTCGAACTCGAAGAGTCTGTTCCCATGGGCAAGATGTTTGATGTCTTCCGAGAGTACGGAGACTGGAATAAACTGCTGGATATCAACAACGTAGCCGATTTCAATGTCGCATGCCGAAACAACAAGAGTTTCGTGATGATTAAACTTGCGGAAGCCCTTCACGAGAAGAAAATCGCCCTTATTGCAGACGATATCGCTGCGCGAAAGGGCACACGCTTTGTCCTCATCTCGGGACCATCTTCCTCGGGAAAGACCACCTTCTCCAAGCGATTGCAGATACAGTTGCTCGTCAATGGTATCAAACCCGTCATCATCTCGATGGATAACTATTTCGTGAACCGCGTGGACACCCCCCGCGATGAGAACGGAGACTGGGATTTTGAGAACATCAATGCCCTCGACCTCCCCTATTTCCGCCGGCAGATGAGCGACCTGCTCGAAGGCAAAGAGGTCGAACTCCCCACCTATTCCTTCGAGAAAGGCGAGCGAATCTTCGAGGGAAAACGACTCCGACTCGACAAAGACAGCGTCATCATCCTCGAGGGACTCCATGCGCTCAACCCTTCCCTGTTGCCCAATATCCCCCGTGAGGCGACCTATAAAATCTTTGTTTCCGCCCTCACCACTATCAATATCGACAACCACAACTGGATTCCCACCATCGATATCCGCCTCCTCCGCCGCATAGTCCGCGATTACAAATACCGCAACTACTCCGCTCGCGAGACCATCTCCCGTTGCCCCTCCGTCATGCGAGGCGAGGAGAAGTGGATTTACCCCTTCCAGGAGGAAGCCGACGTGATGTTCAACTCCGCCTTGCTCTTCGAGTTGGCGGTACTCAAACGACATGCCGAGCCTATCCTTGCCGAAGTACCGAAGTTCTGCGACGAATATACCGAAGCACACCGACTGATTAAGTTCTTGCAGTACTTCGTAGCAATACCCGAGAAAGAAATACCGCCCACCTCCCTCCTCCGTGAGTTCGTCGGTGGCAGTTCATTCAGATACTAAACAAAAGGAATATGAAAAAACAACTGTTGATATGGATGACTCTCCTGCCTGCTGTGCTTTGGGCGAACGACAGCATAAGCAGCATAGAAGCAGACACCCTTTCTGTCTCGCACTTGCCGGAGACGGCTGTCGCTGATACCGCTCTCATAGAGACCGATTCCCTGCAAAAACCTTATATCTTGGACGATATGCCCCTCGTCCGAGTGCAGCAGGATACGCTGATAGAGGCGCTGCTCAAAGAGAAAATATATGGCAAATCCGAGCAGATAGAGATAGACGGTTTCCGTGTGCAAATCTTTTCTTCCAACCGCCAGCAGACGGCAAAAGAGGAAGCACTCGTCTTGGAGAAAAAGATGACCGAAGCCCTTTCTACGGCGGTATATGTGGCATATATCGCGCCTTTCTGGAAAGTACGACTCGGCAACTTCCGTACATACGAAGAAGCCAATGAGTTCAAGGCACAACTAATCACACAATTCCCTGAATTGCAAGGAGATACATATATCGTTCGCGATAAAATACAAGTACGCAAATAACGCAAACTACGAAAACAACGAAAACTACGTAAAACTATGACCCTGCAAGCATTCAACCCCAATCCCGATACCACTAAGCAACTCGAAGAACAAGTTTATCAAGTATTGACCGCTTTGGGGGAAGACCCCCATCGCTCTGGCTTGGAGAAAACACCTCACCGTGTGGGCGAAGCCCTGCAATTCCTCACCAAAGGATACCAAGAAGACCCCGAAGCAATACTCCGCTCCGCACTCTTCGAGGAGGATTACCGCCAGATGGTGGTAGTCAAAGACATTGATTTCTACTCCCTCTGCGAACACCACATGCTGCCTTTCTTTGGCAAAGCGCATGTGGCATATATCCCTAATGGAAAAATCACGGGACTGAGCAAGATAGCCCGTGTAGTGGATGTCTTCGCGCGTCGTCTGCAAGTACAAGAGCGCATGACCACGCAAATAAAAGACTGCATTCAAAACACTCTCAATCCGCTTGGAGTGATGGTCGTTATCGAGGCAGAGCACCTCTGCATGCAGATGCGTGGTGTACAAAAGCCCCACTCCCTAACCACCACTTCCGACTTCACAGGAGCCTTCACTCACCTCGAAACCCGCAACGAATTCCTCCGCCTCATCAAAGGATAAGATATTATGAGTACACTATCGTGGAAAAGCGAATGGAAATACCTGCTATGGGCGTTGGGTGCTACGTTGTGGATAGCCCTTACTGCAGTTTTACCTGATTTCGTAGATAATCCAATCACAGGAGTTAGAGGTGTAATCACCATTATAGTTTATGTATTGGCGATTAGTGTAGTGTCTTTTCTTGTACTCTACTTAGTGGGACTCAATAAGTATGTCGCTGCTATTTGTGTGCCGCTCTATGGTATTATTGGTTCCGCGGTATCTTATTATAGGGTGATGTATCGCGTAACAATAACACCGCTAATGGTAGATTGTATCCTGCACACGAACACAGAAGAGGCTATGGGAGTCATTACGTGGCAGTTGGTTCTTTGGATTGTTTTCAATCTGCTTGTTGCGATAGGGCTCGTGATATGGAGGTGGAAGCAAGAAAATAACCTTTCATATCCATGGTTAAGACTGATTGTCTGCATATTACTATTATTCATATACCCACAATTAAATAGTCGGCTACATCAAAGTTTGAACCAACGATATCCGATGAATATCGTTGATAGTGTTTGCCAGTATTATCATTTGCAACAATTAAGGAAATCAGAGAGGAGTATGCCCGAGTATGCTGTAATGCAAGAGCCGATAGACTCGTTAGATATAATTGTTGTTATCGGCGAATCTTTAAGGCCTGACCACTTGCAACTGAATGGCTACCCGCGCGAAACAAATCCAATGCTTTCCAAGCGTGGAAATGTTATTTCCTTTCCGAATGTGTACTCACAATATACACATACTGCCGTTAGTGTCCCCGTTTTGATGACAAGAGCGGACTCCATACATCCGGAATATCAATACAACGAAACGAGTTTTATTGCCATCCTAAGACAACAAGGTTATCATACAGCATGGATATCCAATCAAGATATGGGAGAATCATATGCTTTTGCTCCATTGGAATGCGATACGGCTATTTTTGTTAACGCAGGTAAATCTACTTATGTGTTCTCTGGTTGGTATGATGAAGAATTGTGGAAACCTTTGAATGAACAGTTAGCATTAAACTATGCGCACAACCTATTGGTATTACATACAATAGGAAGCCATTGGTATTATAACAACCATGTACCGGAGGAACACTATCATTTCCAACCGGTTACGGATAACCGCGTAGTAACCTACAATACACAGGAGCAGGTCATTAATTCATATGATAATACTGCTCGGTATATGGATTATGTAGTAGATTCTGTTATTCGAACAGTAGAAAGCAAATGCGCAGTTGTAATCTATTTGTCCGACCATGGTGAATCGTTAGGAGAAAATGGCCATTTTCTGCATGCCAGCGGAGACTATGAGCAAACTCTCTGTGCATGTGTAGTCTGGTATTCAACTCAATTTGAGAGATTGTTCCCTCAAAAGGCAGAGGCTTTACGAAAGAACACCACTCATCATTATTATACAGACTGCCTCTTTCATACAGTTCTGTCGGCAGCAAATATTTTTACTATAAATATAGAAGAGCAAGAACAGAAAGAAAATCTATTTAACTAAAATATAATGTAAGTTTCTGTATAATAAAATAAATGGTAATGACTATTTCATTACCATTATTTTTATAGCCGTATGGCTACCGTCCGGCGCATTGCAAAGCGCGGTATAGATACCGCTGCTTGCCCTCTGACCCTGCTGATTCTTACCATTCCAAACAGCAGTTCCGCCATTACTGCGTGTCTTGCAGATGAGGTTGCCGCCTTCATCCACGATATTCACCACGCTGTTGTCCATTAGACCGGTAATGGTAATCACGCCGCCATAGTTCTGCCGTACAGGGTTGGGAAATGCATAAGCATTGCTATAATCATCCTGTGGCGCCGAAGCATCACTTCTGTAGGAGGCAATACCATCTGAAGTCCCTACGTAAACTTCCCCGTTGTCGGGATTAATGGCTATGGATAAGATGGTATTGGATGGCAATAGCGAGTTTTCTGTTGTGAAATGCGCCTCAGTAGTTAAACCATCTGCCGACATAAGATACAAACCGGAGTTCTCTGTACCAATCCATTTCCTGTTGGCACCATCTACGGCAATACAATTTACTGACTCCGAACCTAATAGGTAATCTGCAAGATTTGTCCCGTCGTTACGAGGTATCTTTACGCGATAGCATTCATTGCTCGTGTAGAAATCAACCGAAGCAGGAATGATAAATATCCCCGCCGTAGTGCCTACCCACATATCCCCGTCATTGTCCTGTGCCATGCAGAAGATGGCAGAGGGAGCAATCTGCAATCCGTCTTGGTCATAAAATTCTGTGCGCTTAACGCAGCGGTCGTCTGAATTAACAGTAGGACTACCATTGTCAAAGAACAAGTATATCGCAGGGTCATAGCGTTGGTCAACAATCCATTTATAACGCGAATCCCTCTTGTCTGTAGTGATTTCCCATGGTGTCCACAATGTTACAAGGTTGCCGTTAACACGCATTTCTAAACCTTTCCAAAGCCCATTCGGCTGTAAAATATGGATAGGAGAGTTGATGTTCCCCGAATTTAGTACCCATAAGTTCCCCTCTTCATCAATCATTGCTCCGTCTGTGCGAGTATAGCCGGCAGGATTAGTGGGGTCGGCACTGACCAATGTACTATTGGAGGTATTATAGTTCTTTACTGCTTTGTAATTCCTATACTCAAAAACTCCACTCCCATAGGAGGCTACATAAAAATGCCCTTTCCCATCTTTTGCTGCTGCACAAGAAACAAAGTCCATAGGATAAGTACCGCATTGAGCATTGGTATTCCCCGCTGATATATTATGCCATTCTTGACCATCGTAAATACTCAAATCACCTATTCTGCTATATTGGGTTGCCCATCGCCCGCCGGATACTACAAACAACTGCCCGTTGTCATATTTTAGACGATACCCCATGTTATTGATAGGTCCACTGGGTATGTAGTATTCTGTTTGTGAATGATTCCATTTGCAAAGCCCATAGTATGGTACTGCCATCCAATAAGCATTGCTTGTTGCATCATAAAGAACATCGGAGATATTCAGTTTCTTTACTGACGTTACTTCGCCTGTTTTGCTTATCTGAACAACTACGCGATTAGTGGTGTATCCCAAGAGTTGTTTATTATCTTGTGATATCCAGTGGATAGAATCTTGCACCAGTTCCCAATTACCTTGCAGTCGGCAATATAATCTTTCCCCTTGCAGAACATACAACTGGTTGTAAACATTGCACATTTGGTGCAACTCATCTTGGCTATTCGGCAAGACCTGTTTATCCCAATACTCATAATCGGCAAGGTTTGCTTTACAAGAGGCAATATATAGATTAGTTTCCGAAGCAGCATATATACTATCACCTAATATCGTAACCGATTGTACGTTAACGCTTTCGGCATTCTCACCGATGTAGTAGGTATCTGCTACTTCCGCTTTTGCTATATCAATAACGACAATGCCAAAGGTCATAGCCAAATAGGCTTTCCCCTCATTTACAAATATGCTATTAATTGTTACAGATAAAGTGGATGCTTTGTGGTATAGGTCAAGCATTGCGGTAACGGTACCATCCTCCTCATCCAATAAGTCAATGCGACCATCTCTATAGCAAATAATGAGACGTTTTGTCCTATTGTCATAAGCAATATGGGAAATACTGCTTCCGTTTAGTCCTGTGCTCTTGTTCCATTCCGTAATAGACTCATCAACTTTATCAACAGAGAATAATGCCCCATCCGCTAAGGCATATACTTTCTCTGGTGATTGTGCAACACTTTGCATATTGGCGTACGAGTAATGTAATTTCCATTGCTGCATATCGCCGTATTCTACGTCTTCCATTTCCATGTCGCCCAGTCCGCTTCCTCCGCTGGCGGTTGTGGTATATGCAACGATGCCTTCGCTGGTGCCAACATACATTTTTTTAGAACTATGGTCAAAAGCTAGAGACATGATATAGTTACTTGGCATCAAAGTATTGTCCGAAGTATAGTGAGCAATAATGTTTTTCCAATCAGAAGACACCACATATACCCCCACAGTATTAGTGCCTATCCATATTTGACCTTTGTCATCGAACTCAATAGCCTGTATATCCAATGTTTGGAATGGATTCTCTCCGTTTTCTTCTACAATCTCCAATTGTTTGCACACATCAGAGGTAAAGAAATCCACCTCTGCCGGAATAATCATAATACCGGAAGACGTCCCTAACCAGATATTGTTCTTAGCATCTTGTTTTGCAATATAAATGGATATGGGGCTAATACTTTGCCCTTTGGTAGTTGTCCAGAGACTTCGGAACATCACTCTGTCATCCGTCTCATCCAAAGTTCCTTTATCATCAATAAGTATAAGTCCTGGATTATAGCGAGCGTATGGAATCCATTTATGTTGTTCGTTACGTTTATCTAACAAAAGTCCTCCCGCAGTATACACGGGGAAAATATTTCCTTCAGATATGATGTTAACACCATTCCATTGGTGGGATTTATCTAAACGATGTAATACAATATCTCCCATATTGCAGCACCAATAGTTACCATCTTTGTCGAAGGTCCCGCTTGAGCAACGTGTGTAACTTTTAGGATTATTGGGAACGGCAGATACCAGTGTACTATTCGAAGGCAGATACTGTTGTACCACTTGATAGTTCTGAAACTCATACACACCTCCACCGTATGCGGTAACAAAGAAGTGCTCTGCGTCAAAGGGGTCCACTGCTACATCCATAAAATCCAAAGCAGGATTGCCATTAGTTGCAGCCTTAATAGTGCCTTGAGAGATGTTATGCCAGGTTGACCCGTCAAACACCATGACACAACCGGGATTGGAGTATTGCGTTGCCCATCGCCCGCCGGGAACAACATACAACCTGCCGTTTGCAACGGTCATGCTATATGGTGTATTCACCAACGGTCCGTCTGGTTTGTAGTTTATCGTTTCGCCTGTTGGCGTTACGCGGACAATACCGCTTTCGCCCCCGGCTTTCCAGATCTCGCCGTTATTGTCAGATACAACTTTGCCCTTGTTGGTATCTGGTGAAATCCTTCCGATAGGCTCTGTGGACCAAAAACGATAGTCCACGATGTTATCCTTCACACAGGCTTTATAAACCAGCGACTCACTAAAAGCATAGATACTATCAC
>JBJECJ010000004.1:0-21986 GCA_051870955.1 Paludibacteraceae bacterium
AAAGAAGTTTACAATCCATAGAACCTTCATCCTTCACGCGACTTGGCTGGTTCAGACTTCCGTCCATTGACCAATATTCCTCACTGCTGCCTCCCGTAGGAGTTTGGACCGTGTCTCAGTTCCAATGTGGGGGACCTTCCTCTCAGAACCCCTACTGATCGTCGGCTTGGTGAGCCGTTACCTCACCAACTACCTAATCAGAAGCGTGCTCAACCATAATCCTTACGTTTCAAGTGAATATCATGCGGTATTCACTCACATGGAGCGTTAATCCGGCTTTCGCCGGGCTATTCCCCGATTATGGACAGATTGCACACCTGTTACGCACCCGTGCGCCGGTCGCCGCCATCTCGTATTGCTACTCAACGCGCTGCCCCTCGACTTGCATGTGTTAGGCCTGTCGCTAGCGTTCATCCTGAGCCAGGATCAAACTCTTCGTTGTAAATATAAAAAATTGTTTCCTTAGCCCAAAACGATTACTTCCTAATTAAGAATTAAGAATTAAGAATTAAGATTGCTCCTCATTCCTACTCCTTACATCCCTAACCATTTATTGTGTACTTAATTAACGGGAACTTTTGTTACAATATACAATATATATTATTATATACCGTTTCCTGTTCTTGTACTACATCTTGTATTGACAATCTTTCAAAGACCACGTGCCTCGTTTTTCACGAAAGCGGGTGCAAAATTACTGCTTTTTTACGACATGACCAAATTTTCAAGAAAGTTTTTTGCATTTTCTTCGTAACTCGCTGATTCTCAGTACCCATTTTTTCGGGCAGTCATCGACGCTAAACTGTCAGTATTTCACAGAACACACACTCCCGTTCTTCCGAAAGCGGGTGCAAAATTACTGCTTTTTTCCCACATGACCAAATTTTTACAACCTTTTTTCGCATTTTCTTCATAACTCATTGATTTACAAAATATGTTTTATAACATGTTTTTGAACAAATAAAGCACCTTCCATTACAGAGAGCGAAGATTGGGTACTCAGGAAACAAAAAGAAATAAGCGATTGCCTATTTCTTTTACGTTATTACCATAGCAGATGTTATTGGTATGCTGCTTATCCCAAATAAGTTTGGAGGATATGGCTGCGCTGCCCTGTATGCAGTTTGCGGACTGCTTTCTCCTTAATTTGGCGCACACGTTCGCGGGTTAGCCCCAGTTCGTCTCCAATCTCTTCCAAGGTCTTTTCCGGGACTCCTATACCAAAGAACTTACGCAGGATGTCTTCCTCACGCGGTGTGAGGGTAGCCAGCGCACGACTAATCTCGGTAGAGAGCGACTCGTTGATAAGTCCGCGGTCGGCATTAGGAGAGTCTTCATTCTCCATCACGTCAATCAAGCAGTTGTCTTCTCCCTCTACGAAAGGAGCGTCCATGCTGACATGGCGTCCGGACATACGCATTGTGTCTGCAATCTTATCTACCGGTATATCCAACTCCTCCGCCAACTCCTCCGCTGACGGTTTGCGCTCGTGGTCTTGTTCAAAACGCTGGTATGCCTTCAGAATCTTGTTGAGGGAGCCTACCTGATTAAGCGGCAAGCGCACGATACGGGACTGCTCAGCAAGGGCCTGGAGGATAGACTGGCGAATCCACCACACGGCATAGGAGATGAATTTGAAGCCACGCGTCTCGTCGAATTTCTCCGCCGCTTTGATGAGTCCGAGGTTACCTTCATTGATAAGGTCAGGGAGGCTAAGCCCCTGGTTCTGGTACTGCTTGGCAACAGAAACGACAAAACGTAAATTGGAGCGAACCAGTTTCTCAAGCGCCTTGCGGTCGCCATTGCGTATTCTTCCAGCTAACTCAACCTCTTCGTTTACATCGATAAGGGGTTCACGTCCAATCTCCTGCAGATACTTATCCAGCGATTGGGACTCACGATTGGTAATTGACCTTGTAATTTTAAGTTGACGCATGATGGAACTTGACAATTTGACTATTGGCAATTTGACAATTAGTCCTTTGACTCTACTAATTATCCATTTTCAAATTGGCAGTGATCCGGTCGGGATTCGAACCCGAGACCCACAGCTTAGAAGGCTGTTGCTCTATCCAGCTGAGCTACCAGACCAACGCTTTTGCGGCAAAGTACCACAAAAAGCGTGCAAAGGTACGAAAATAATTTGGATTGACCAAATTTTTTCGTACTTTTTTGCATTTTTCTGCGAAGTAGTGCCCAGAAGCGGCACTCTACGCTGCCTTATAGCAGTCCGTTGAGGAGTTCTTGGAGGTCTCCTTTGCGGCAGGCGCCGATGTGGCGGTTGACGAGTTCACCGTTTTTGAAGAAGAGCATAGTAGGGATATTCATGATACCATACTCCTCGCAGGTGTCGGGATTCTCGTCCACGTTGAGTTTGCCCATCAGTATTCGTCCGTCGAACTCTGCTGCCAACTCGTCCACGATGGGAAGCATCATCTTGCAGGGACCGCACCACGGTGCCCAAAAATCAACCACAAGGGGTTTGCCCTCTGCCAACAAATCTTTGATGTTGGAATCTGTAATTTCTAATACCATAGTATGTTTAATTTGACAATTTACAATTTGACCATTTACTATTTGACAATTTACTACTTGATGATTAGCAGACGGGAACGCCTGCGCACCCGAAGGGCGTTACCGCGGGCGAGACGCCCGCGTCCCCAGTGGGTTACCCTTTCTTGGTGCGGCCTGGAGACCGCACCTCCTTGGGGACTTGCGTAACCGATGATGTGAGGCGTTTGATTGTGATACGCTTTTGGGTGGGACGGGCAAGGAGGACGTCGGTCAGTTGGTCTTCTACGTAGGTCTGTATTGCCCTCTTCACCGGTCTTGCGCCGTTCTGCGGGTCGTAGGACTTCTCGATTAGTTCATTGGTGGCTTCGGGGGTGAGCACCAATTGGTGTCCTGCTTTCTTCATCCGCTCTTGCAGCAGCGAGACCTCGATATTCACTATCTGCGCCAATGCTTCGCGCGAGAGCGGGCGGAACGTGATGACATTGTCGATACGGTTCACAAACTCCGGCGGGAACGTCTTCTGCAAGGCTTTGAGCAGCGTTTGGTTCGTGGTCTTCTCATCCAACTCATGCACTCCGAATCCGATGCCTGCGCCGAAGTCCTTCATCTGGCGCGTACCTACGTTGGAGGTGAGGATGATGATGGTGTTGCGGAAGTCCACGGTGCGACCCTGTCGGTCGGTGAGTCGCCCTTCGTCCAGCACCTGCAAGAGGATATTGAAGATGTCGGGGTGTGCTTTCTCTATCTCGTCGAAGAGGACGATGGAATACGGTTTGCGGAGCACGGCTTCGGTCAGTTTGCCGCCGTTCTCGTGCGCCACGTAGCCCGGAGGGGCGCCCACCAGCAGCGAGACGGCATGTTTCTCCATATACTCCGACATGTCGAAACGGATGATGGCATCTCGGTTGCCGAACATCTCCTCCGCCAAGCATTGCGCCAGATAGGTCTTGCCCACGCCGGTGGGACCGAGGAAGAAGAAGGTGCCGATAGGTCTGTGCGGGTCGCGCAAGCCTAATCGCGACCGCTGTATGGCGCGGACGATGGTGTTCACCGCCTCGTCTTGTCCTATGACCCGCTTGCGCAGGATGGCATCCATCGTGCGGAGTCGCTCGTGCTCGGCTTTCTGCACCCGTTGCACAGGCACGCCGGACATCATCGAGACCACCGCTGCCACGTCGTCGGGGGTGATGGTATGCACCTCCGTCCCCTGCTTGCTCAATGCCAACTCGCGGGTGTGGGCTCTGGCGCCTGCCTCGTCCATCACGTCGATGGCTTTGTCGGGGAAGGCGCGGTCGGTGAGGTAACGCTCCGCCAAGTCCACGGCGGCACGAAGGCTCTCGTCGGGATAGGTAACGTGGTGGTAATCTGCATAATGCTCGTTCAGTCGGCGCAGGATGGAGAGCGTCTCCTCCTTGGTCGTCGGACGGACGGACACTTTCTGGAAGCGGCGCTCCAATGCACCGTCCTTCTCAATAGACGTGCGGTATTCGTTGGTCGTCGTTGCCCCTATGCACTGCACTTCGCCGCGTGCGAGCGCGGGCTTCAAGATATTCGCTGCATCGAGCGAGCCCTGTGCGTTGCCCGCGCCGATGATGGTGTGGATTTCGTCGATGAAGAGTATGACCTCGGGGTGCTTGCGCAGTTCGTCTATGACGGCTTTCATGCGTTCCTCAAACTGCCCGCGATAAGTAGTGCCCGCCACCATAGCGGCGATGTCTAATGCCACGATGCGCTTGCCGTCCAGCACGCCGGCCTCGTTGCCCACTATCTTGAGCGCGATACCCTCCACGATAGCCGACTTGCCCACGCCGGGCTCGCCTATCAGGATGGGGTTGTTCTTCTTGCGGCGGCTGAGGATTTGCACCACGCGCTCTATCTCCACCTCGCGCCCCACGACGGGGTCTAACTTACCCTGCTGCGCTTGTTTGGTTAGGTCGTGTCCGTACTTATCAAGTGCCGTCGTAGCACCTACGCGCTGACCTTGTTGCGCAGTGCGGGTATTATCGGACGGACGGCGGTTGTCGGTGTGTGCGTTCTGCCCGTTGTTCGCCGCAGCAGCGGTCGGTGTAGTGGTGATAGCCTGCGGCTTGGCGTATAGTTCGAGCATGCGCTCGTAGGTGATATTCCACTCGGTACCCAAGTAGAGCGATGCCTTGTTCGTGCGGTGGCGAAGGATGGCGAGCAGGAGGTGGACAGAGCCCACAGCGTCATCCTTATATTCGCGCGCGATGCCCTCGGCGATGCGCAAGATACTCTCCATCTGACTGCTGCGCTTGACGGGCTCTATCATGGCGACGGGCTCTTTGGGCAAGAGCGGGTCGTTGATGTTTTGGAAAGCGGTGTCGGTATCCACGCCCGCCTGCACCAGCAGGTCGTATGCCACGCCCTCTTTGAGGCGCAGGATAGCCAGCAGCAGGTGCTCGGAGGTTACAAGCGTGCTCTGTGTGCGCTCGGCTTCGTCGCGAGCGAACAACAAAATCTTATTTAATCGAACGGTTAACGGCATGTCGTCAGTCGGTTTCAAGTTTCGGGTTTCAGGTTTTTAAGCGAATTTGGGTGCAAAGGTACGACATTTTTTTGATATATGCAAGAGGCGGGTGATTTTTTATTCCTTCGCCCTCTCGAAGCGCACTCCGAACGGACTGCAAATCATGCGAAATTTGGACAATTTGCAAAGGCCTTGTTTCGGTTCGGAAGAGTCTCGGTTTCGGTTCGCTTATGTTACGGTAATGTTACGATAATGTTACGATAATGTTCCGATAATGATATGGTACGATTCAGGCACATTCTCGGGGGTATCTCGGAGCGGTCTTTATTGGAAAAACGGACAATTTCGACAGGGGTCAGTCAGGCGCCTGTCCTCTATGCTTTCCCTGCTTGATTGGAGGAGGATAATTTGTAGAAATACCCTATATATTTTCGCAGGAAATCGATATGGGTGGCGATTACACCGAGGTCGATGGGCATATCTTCCGAGCATAACTAAGGGGCAGCAAATCGCTGAATAATGCAAGCCATTCATCTCTCCACCGCCCAAGCCATGATGCTCCGGCCCGATCCGTGGATCTGGTCGTTTTTAAGTCTGATGGTTCACTTCTCCATTACCCTAATGTGATATCGCTCAAGTACGATTTCCATGCTGGTACGCGAACGATCAAGTTCCTCCGCTCTGGCGAAATGCGCACCGTCCGCGATGTCTGCATCTCTCGCATCAATGGTCTGGAGGTATTTTTGTAGCTAAAATTCGTGGAGATTCACCAAAATATGCTATAAAATGGCTATTTTGCAAGCAAAATAAATGATTTCAGCAAAAAATATTTGCTCAATTCAATTTTTTGCCGTATCTTTGCAGCAAATTTTAGTGAATATTCACCTAAATATGCTATAAACATATGGAATTTAATCGAGATTTATACCTTCAGAAACTCATTAGCGCAAGCAAAAATGACATGATTAAAATCGTTACCGGCATTCGTCGGTGCGGTAAGTCATTTCTTCTTTTTAAGATTTTCCGTAATTACCTATTGTCTCATGGAGTGAAAGAAGATCATATCATTGGCTTGGCGCTGGATGATAATCGCAATAAAGCATTACGTGATCCTGACAAACTGCTGGAATATATAGATAGTCATCTGATTCAAGATGGGCAGACTAGTTATGTCATCTTGGATGAAGTGCAGATGGTGGATGATTTTGTGGGGGTGCTGCTGAGTATGACTCACATGCGCAATGTGCAGACATACGTATCCGGCAGTAATAGCAAGTTCCTGAGCAAGGACGTGGTAACAGAGTTCCGCGGACGAGGATGGGAGATTAGGGTTCGTCCATTGAGTTTTGCGGAGTACTACGAGGGGGTTGGAAGCGACAAACGCGACGCATTGGAAGATTACTATACATACGGAGGTCTGCCTGCAGTAGCGATGCTGGACACTCCGGAAGAAAAAGAAGCATACCTGAAGGATGTATATCGCACTATCTATCTCAAAGATATAATTGAGCGCAACCATTTGCAGAACGAGGAGGGATTAGAAGAAATCTTTCGCGTGTTAGCGTCATCAATGGGCACTGCGGTTAATCCAACGAAGATTGCAAACACGTTCAAATCGGTAGCTAACATTAAAATTTCCAGTCATACTATCGCCAAATATATAGAGCATTTGAAAGATGCGTTTTTGGTCAGCGAAGCACTACGCTATGATGTGAAAGGGCGCAAGTATATTGGATCAGATAGTAAGTTCTACTTTGAAGACCCCGGTATCCGAAATGCCATCATAGGTTTTCGACAAGTAGAATACAGCCACATGATGGAGAACGTACTATATAACGAACTATGTGCACGCGGCTATAGTGTAGATGTGGGATTAGTCGAGGTATGGGAGAAGAATGAAGAAGGAAAAATAGTTCATAAACGCATTGAGGTGGACTATGTTATCAATCGTGGTTCTCAGCGGATATATGTGCAATCGGCATATTCAATGCCAGATGAAGAGAAACGCAATCAGGAGCAGCGACCTCTGATAAAGATAAACGATAGTTTTAGGAAGATCATCATATCCGGTGAACATAAAGGCAAATTCTACAATGATGAAGGAGTTTTAAGGATAGGAGTATTTGATTTTCTTTTAGATAGAGATTGTCTCAACGAATAGTCGACGAGTCCTGTCCTGTCTTTTCGCGCTCATGCATAATTCCATATTCAGGCAGTCGTCTGTCCTCTATGCTTTCCCTGCTTGATTGGAGGAGGGTAATTTGTAGAAATACCCTATATATTTTCGCAGAAAATTTGTGTATATCAATAAAAAGCAGTACCTTTGTCTGCCTGTTTTGCTGCAGGTTGGTTCAGCCCCATGTCCCCGCGCGAAGTGCTTCAAACATATTGGCATTACGATGATTTCCGCCCGTTGCAGGCGGAGATTATCGACAGTGTGCTCGCGGGCAGGGACACCCTCGCGCTGATGCCTACGGGCGGGGGGAAGAGCCTGTGTTTTCAGGTGCCGACGATGGTCAAAAGCGGGCTATGCTTGGTTGTTACGCCGCTGATTGCGCTGATGAAAGACCAAGTGGAGAACCTCAGGCAACGGGACATCCTCGCCGCCGCCATCTATACGGGCATGAGCCGCGACCAACAGCGCGTGGCGCTGGACAACTGCCAGTTCGGTCCGTATCATTTCCTCTACGTATCGCCCGAGCGGCTGGAGAGCGAGGCGTTTCGCAAGCGGCTGACGGAACTGCCGATATGTCTGATTGCCGTGGACGAAGCACACTGTATCTCGCAGTGGGGCTACGACTTCCGCCCGTCGTACCTGCATATCGCCGACATCCGCGAGAGTCTGCCCGAGGTGCCTGTGCTGGCGCTGACCGCCACCGCCACGCCCGCTGTGGCAGACGACATACAAGAGCGGCTGCATTTTCGGGAGAAAAACCTGCTGAAGAAGAGTTTTCGGAGGGAGAACTTGCAGTATGTGGTGAGGAATGTGGGAGGACCCTCTAAATCTCCCTTAAAGGGAGACTTTGCCGCGTCCTCGGTGGTCACTGTGAATCCTATGGTGCGGCCTGGAGACCGCACCTCCTTGACCGCGGGCGACGGGCGAGAGGAGAAGTTAGCGCAGATAGTTCATATCTTGAGCCGCGTGGCGGGGAGCGCGATAGTGTACGTGCGCAACCGAAAGCGGGCGCAGGAGGTGGCTTCGTTGCTCGTAGCGAACCGTATCTCGGCAGATTTCTACCACGCGGGGCTGTCGCCCAAGGAGCGTCATGCAAAGCAGGAACAGTGGAAGACAGGACAGACGCGGGTGATGGTATGCACCAACGCTTTCGGCATGGGTATCGATAAGCCCGACGTGCGGGTGGTGATTCACCACGATTTGCCCGACAGCCTCGAAGCGTATTATCAGGAGGCAGGGCGTGCGGGCCGCGACGGGAAGACCGCATATGCCGTGCTGCTCTATCATCCCGCAGACCGCGCGAAAGCGAAGAGGCGCGTGTCGGCGAACTATCCGCCCAAGGAGTTGGTGGAGCGGGTGTATCACTGCACGTGTGATTTCTATCAGGTGGGGCTCGGCAGCGGGTTAGACCATTCGTTTGCGCTGCATATAGACGAACTCTGCCAGCGTATGCGCCTGCCTATTTTGCAGACTTATTCCGCGTTGCACCTGCTCGACCAAGCGGGGTATATCCGCTTTGAGGAAGAGCATGAGACCCCTCCGCGGGTGCAGATAAACGTCCCCGCGCAGGCGTTGGGGCAATACACTTTGAGCCGCGAGCAGATACGCCTGCTGGACCAACTCATGCGGCAGTACAGCGGGATATTCACGGATTTTCAGTATATCGACGACACGGAGCATGAGTTACTGGTGAGCCTTGCGCAACGGCATATCATCACCTATATCCCGCGCACCGTCGCCTGTACATTCACGCTTGTCATCGAGCGACAGGCGGATGTGTTTTTGCCGCCACGCGTGTACGAAGAGCGGCAGGCGCAGTATGCAGAGCGGCTTCGTGCGATGGTGGAATACGCCGAACAGAAACAGTTCTGCCGCGAGCAACTGCTATTGGGGTATTTCGGGGAGTTGTCTGCCCCACCCTGCGGGCACTGCGACGTGTGCAGGGGAAGGAGATGAGGAGCTAGGAGCTAGGAGCCAGGAGGCAGGAACCAGGAACCAAGAGCCAGGAACCAGGACTTATTAGATTCTCTCTGCCTCCAACAAATTACTTTTTTGCGATTTTATTTGCATATGTGCCGTTTTTTTAGTACCTTTGCACTCGGATTTGGAAAAAAGACAGTATTTCTTATGAGAACACGTTATTTCATGACCTTTATTATAGCAATCTGCTTTTGTGCGGGAGTGGCGGCGCAGCAGAAGACGGCGCGGGCGGATGAGGCGCTCACTATCTTCAGCGATGTGCTCAGGCAGTTGGATATGAACTACGTAGATACACTCAACTACGAGCAACTCACAGAGACCGCCATCAATGCGATGTTGCGCAAGGTGGACCCCTATACGGTCTATTTCCCCAAGAAGAAAGACGATGACCTGCGCATGATGACGCAAGGCAAGTACGGCGGCATAGGCGCACTGATACAACAGCGCGAGGTACAGGGCGAGCGGCAGACCTTCATCGCCAACCCCTACGAGGGCAAGCCCGCGCAACGCAACGGCGTGCTGGCTGGCGACAGGATAGTGTCGGTGGACGGTATCAGCACCAAAGGGCAGACGGTGAGCGAGGTGAGCAATAACCTGCGCGGCGTGCCGGGGACTACGGTAACGCTCGTGCTGGAGCGCGAGGGCGTGGACAAACCGTTCACGAAGTCTTTTGCGCGGGAGGATATACACCTTGACGCGGTGGATTACTACACAGTTATTAAGGCCCCCTCCGACTCCCCCCTGAAGGGGGAGGGATATTGCGGGTATATCTCTTTTCGGGAGTTCACGGAGAACTCGGCGCGGGATTTTGCCGCCGCGGTGGATGACCTCTATTATAACAAGCATATCCAAGGGCTTATCATTGACCTGCGCGGGAACGGCGGCGGGATTGTAGATGAGGCTATACGGATTGTGAACTTGTTCGTGGACAAAGACACGGAGGTCGTTTCTACAAAAGGTAAGACGCAGGCTTCCTGCCGTCACTATATCACGCAGTCGCCCGTTCGTTTCCCCGACCTGCCGCTGGTGGTGCTGGTGGATAAGAACTCGGCTTCTGCCAGCGAGATTGTGAGCGGCAGTCTGCAAGACCTGAAACGCGCCACCATCATCGGGCAACGCACCTTCGGCAAGGGTCTGGTGCAGAACGTGCGCCCCATAGCCTACGACGGGCACCTGAAAGTAACGACCTCGAAGTACTACCTCCCCTCGGGGCGGTGCATACAAGCCATCGACTATGCAGAGCAGCAGAAAGGCAACGCGCTGAAACGCGACACAGCGGGCGGCATACTGCCCGACATCGTGGTGGAAGACTCGGCGAAGGTGGATATATGCTACTCGCTGTATATCAAGAACATGTTCTTCGACTACGCCACACGCTACCATCGCCTGCATGATACTATCGCCGCACCGGAGGTGTTCACACTGACGGACGAAGAGATAGAGGACTTCTGCCGCTTCCTTGATGAGAAAGAGTTCACCTACGAGACGGAGACGAGCAAGTACTTTGCGGATATGCTGGATATGGCACGCCACGAGGATATCGACTCCACGACGCTGGCGGCATTAGAGGCATTGCAACCCGCCCTCAAACCCTCGTTCCGCGAAGCGATAGCACGCAACATCGACGAGGTGAAACAAATGCTCGGCAGCGAGATAGTGCTGCGCTACTACTACCAGAAAGGGCAGATAGCCTACCAACTGCGGTTTGACAAGGAGTTGGAGAGGGCGGTGGAGGAATTAAGAAATTATGAATTATGAATTATGAATTAAGAGAGTACAGCGATAAATCATAGAAAATCTAGGGGTTCTAGAAATACTAGAGATTCTAGGGATTCTTGAGAAAGCAGAAACCATTAACCACAAAATACAAAGTACCATGAAACTACCTTTTGCTGAATCGTGGAAGATTAAGATGGTGGAACCCATCCGCAAATCCACACGCGCAGAGCGCGAACAGTGGCTCGCAGAAGCCAAGAACAATGTGTTTATGCTCCGTTCGGAGCAAGTGTACATCGACCTGCTGACCGACTCGGGCACGGGCGCGATGTCTGACCGCCAATGGGCAGCGCTGATGATGGGCGACGAGAGTTACTCCGGCGCACGCTCATTCTTCGAATTGAAAGAGACTATCACTCGCCTGACAGGTTTTAACTACGTCATCCCCACGCACCAAGGGCGCGCGGCAGAGAACGTGCTCTTCTCCTACCTCGTGAAACCCGGGCAAATCATCCCCGGCAATGCGCACTTCGACACCACGAAAGGGCATATCGAGTCGCGCAAGGCGTTTGCCATCGATGTAACCATCGACGAGGCAAAGAACACTCAGTTGGAGATTCCTTTCAAAGGCAATGTGAACCTTGAGAAACTGGAGCAGATACTGAAAGACAACCCGGGGAACGTGCCTTTCATGGTGCTGACGGTAACCAACAACACCGTAGGCGGACAGCCCGTCTCCATGCAGAACATCCGCGAGACCTGCGCCCTCTGCCATAAGTACGGCGTGCCCGTGAACATGGACTCGGCGCGCTTCGCAGAGAACGCTTATTTCATCAAGACCCGCGAGGAAGGGTATCAGGATAAGACCATCCAAGAGATTGCGAAAGAGATGTTCTCCTACGCCGACTCGATGACGATGTCTGCGAAGAAAGACGGTTTGGTGAACATGGGCGGCTTCATCGCCACCAACAAGGAAGAGTGGTACGAGGGTTGCAAACAGTTCTGCATCCCCTTCGAGGGCTTCATCACCTACGGCGGTATGAACGGTCGCGACATGGCGGCACTGGCAGTGGGACTGGAAGAGAACACCCATTTCGACATGCTGCAGACTCGTATTCACCAAGTGGAGTATCTGGCGTCGCTGCTGGATGAGTACGGCATTCCTTATCAGCGTCCCGCAGGCGGGCATGCCATCTTTGTGGACGCCGACAAAGTACTGACGCATGTGCCTATCGAGGAGTTCCCTGCGCAGACGCTGACCTGCGAACTCTATCTGGAGGCAGGTATCCGAGCATGCGAGATAGGCTATATCCTCGCCGACCGCGACCCCGTAACGCGCGAGAACCGCTTCAGCGGTCTTGACCTCGTGCGCCTCTGCATCCCGCGCCGCGTCTATACCGACAACCACATGAAGGTGATTGCCGCCGCCCTGAAGAACGTGTACGACCGCCGCGAGACCATTACCCGCGGTCTGTGTATAACCAAGGAGGCACCGCTCATGCGCCACTTCACCGTGGAGTTGGAGCGTTTGTAAGAAAAATGTCTTATCACGACCTGCGTATGATGGTTCTCAACTTCCATCATACGCAGGTTGTTTGTTTCGAACAGGGCGAATCGGAGAAAAAAGCAAAAAAAAACGGTTTTTTCTTGCACATGTGGGATTTTATTCGTAACTTTGCACGCTTTTTGCAGGTGTCGCTGACAGAATCATTACACAGACCATAACGTGGAATACAGATTTGTACATAAAAGAGGTGTGTTGCCCGCCGCGGCGGTGTTGTTGGGCTGCGCGATGTGGCTGTTGACGAGTTGCGGAGAATATCAGAAGGCGCTGAAGTCAACCGACCCTGAGTTTAAGTACGAGCAGTCGTTGCGCTACTTCAACGACAAACAGTACGTGAAGGCACAGACGCTGCTGGACGACATCAGCCCGTATTACAAAGGTACCGAGCGCAGCGAGGACGTGCTCGCTTATTTGGCACGCTGCTACATGGGGCAGAAAGACTACGCTTCCGCATCTGACTACTATTCGGCGTATATCCGCAACTATCCCAAAGGAAAATATATCATCGAGGCACGGTTCCAATTAGGGCACTGCTACTACCTTGATGCGCCGGATGCCCGATTAGACCAAGACATCACTAAGAAAGCCATCCAAGCCTATACGGAGTTTGTGGAGTTGTATCCCGAGAGCCCCTATGCCGAGCAGGCATATCAAGAGATGGGCGAGATGTACGACAAGTTAGCAGAGAAAGAGTATTATAGCGCCAAATTGTACTACAACCTCGGTTCGTACTTGGGGAACAACTACTTGAGTTGTGAGATAGTGGCGAAAAACGCGCTGAAGACCTATCCGAGCAACAAGTTTCAAGAGGAGTTTAATTGGCTGATACTGCAAGCGAAATACCAGCAGACGATGATGTCGTATGAGGTAAAGAAGTTGGAGCGCGCGCGCGACACACAAGACGAATACTACAACTTCATCACAGAATATCCGAACTCGAAGCACCGTAGCGCCGCCGACAAGATTCTGAAAGATATGCAAAAGATAACGCAAGAATAAGGCAAGCGGAAAAACAAGAAACTAATTTATACAATATAATATATTATGGATTACAAGAACACGAACGCACCAAAGAACACTATCACGCGTGACATGAACCGTTTGGTAGAGCCCGTTGGCAATGTGTATGAGACCGTGGCCATCATCGCCAAGCGTGCCAACCAAATCAGCAACGGGCTGAAGAAAGAGTTGGATGCCAAGTTGCAAGATTTCTCCGTGCCTCAGGACACCCTTGAGGAGACCTTTGAGAACAAAGAGCAGATTGAGATTTCTCGCTCGTATGAGAAACTGCCGAAGCCGACCCTGATGGCGACCCAAGAGTTTATCGAAGGCGCCCTCATCTACAAAGGAAGCAACAAGGACGAGGCGCTGAAGTAAGCAAGGAATTATGTTAGCATTTCATGTTAGTCGTTGCACGTTTGCATTTTCATGTTAGACATTTCATGTTGGCATTGCATGTTAAACGCGAAGCACAAACAGAAACTGACCAACATGAAGTGATTAACAGGAACTGACTAAACATGGCAAAGCACATTCTGATAGGTATTAGCGGTGGTATTGCCGCTTACAAAATACCTGAGTTGATTCGGCTTCTGCGCAAGGCAGGAGCCGATGTGCGTATTACGACCACAGCCAATGCGTTGCAGTTTGTTACGCCGCTGACGCTGCAGACGCTGTCGGGTTACCCCGTCTATTCGGACGTGTTTGCGCCCGCGAACGTCCACTCCACCGAGCATATCTCCCTACCCGACTGGGCAGACCTGATGGTGGTGGCTCCCGCTACCGCCAACGTGCTGGGGAAGATGGCGAACGGCATTGCGGACGACGCGCTGACCACCACTTTCTGCGCCATGCGCAAGCCCGTGGTGATAGCGCCGGCGATGAACGACAAGATGTACGCCAACCCCGCCACGCAACGGGCGATACAGACCCTCGCAGCATGGGACAACATTACCATGCTCGACTGCGCGGAGGGCGAGTTGGCATGCGGCACGACGGGTAAAGGTCGAATGCAGGAAATTGGCTACATAGTCGAGGCTGTCCATAGCGCACTCACACCGAAAGACCTCGCGGGCAAGCGGGTGCTGATTACCGCCGGACCGACGCAGGAAGCGCTCGACCCCGTGCGCTTCCTGAGCAACTACTCCACGGGCAAGATGGGCTATGCGCTGGCGACAGAGTGCGTGCGCAGAGGCGCAGACGTAACGATCGTAAGCGGTCCGACCACGGTACCTGCACCAATCACTCCCGCCTACCTGTCAGCAGGGCAAGGACGGCTCAACATGGTCCCCGTCCGCTCGGCAGAGGAGATGTACCACGCCTGCAAGGCGCATTTCGAGCGCGCAGACATCGGTATCCTTTGCGCCGCAGTAGCCGACTTCACGCCGGCGGAGAAAGCCCCGCAGAAAATCAAGAAAGCCCCCGGGCAAACGGGGCTGACGCTCAACTTGACGACCACGCACGACATCGCCGCCGCCCTCGGCGCGAGCAAGAGAGCCGACCAACGGCTCGTGGGCTTTGCGCTGGAAACGCACAACGAGGAGCAGAACGCGCTGCGCAAGATGCAGCAGAAAGGCTTGGACATGATAGTGCTGAACTCGCTGCAAGACGCAGGCGCAGGCTTTGGCACCGACACTAACAAAGTAACGATTTACCACTCTGACGGGCGACGAACGGAGGTGGCGCTGCAGGCTAAGACTGCCGTGGCAACAAGAATAGTGGACGCAGTAACGGAGAAAATCGGCAGGCGATAAGTGGATACCGCCGCGGCAACAGGGCTTTGATTTCGATATCCCGCACGCGCGCGCTAAATGAATTATGTACGCATTATCAAAAGACTACTAATCACTAAAAAAAATATGTTTGATAATTTGTCGGAGCGGCTGGAACGCTCGTTTAAGATTCTGAAGGGTGAAGGACGTATCACCGAGATTAACATTGCGGAGACCGTGAAGGATATCCGCAAGGCTTTGCTGGAAGCCGATGTGAACTACAAGACCGCCAAGCAGTTTACCGACCAAGTGAAAGCCAAAGCGCTGGGGCAGAATGTGATGACCGCTGTTCGCCCGGGGCAGTTGATGGTGAAAATCACCCACGACGAGTTGGCAGAGTTGATGGGCGGCGAGGCGCAGGAAATCAACCTGAAAGGCTCGCCTGCGGTAATCCTCATGTCGGGTCTGCAAGGTTCGGGTAAGACCACGTTCGCCAGTAAGTTGGCGAACTACCTGCAGACGAAGAAAGGCAAGAAAGTGATGCTGGTAGCATGCGATGTCTATCGCCCTGCCGCCATCGAGCAGTTGCGCGTACTGGGTGAGCAGATAAATGCCAAAGTCTATACAGGCGAGGGCGAGAGCAACCCCGTGAAGAAGGCGGAGAAAGCCATCGCCGAGGCGCGTGTCTATGGCTACGATGTGGTGATTGTGGATACTGCCGGTCGCTTGGCTGTGGATGAGCAGATGATGCAGGAGATAGCGGCTATCAAGCAGGCTATCAAGCCGACGGAGACGCTGTTCGTGGTGGACGCGATGACGGGTCAAGATGCCGTGAACACGGCAAAGGAGTTCAATGACCGACTGGACTTCGACGGCGTAGTGCTGACGAAGTTAGACGGCGATGCCCGCGGCGGTGCGGCACTGAGTATCCGCTCGGTGGTGAACAAACCTATCAAGTTCATCGGTACGGGCGAGAAGATGGACGCGCTGGATGTGTTCCACCCCTCGCGTATGGCAGACAGAATCTTGGGTATGGGCGACGTGGTGAGCCTCGTAGAGCGTGCGCAGGAGCAGTACAACGAGGAGGAGGCACGCCGTATCAGCAAGAAGATAGCGAAGAACCAGTTTGACTTCAACGACTTCCTCTCGCAGTTGGAGCAAATCAAGAAGATGGGTTCGATGAAAGACCTGATGGGCATGATTCCGGGTATGGACAAGGCGCTGAAAGGCGTGGAGATAAGCGACGATGCTTTTAAGCCGATAGAGGCGATTATCTCTTCGATGACGCCTGCCGAGCGCGCCAACCCTGCGCTGCTCAACGGCTCGCGTAAGGAGCGTATCGCCAAGGGCTCGGGCACCAGCATCGTAGAGGTGAACCGCTTCCTCAAGCAGTTCGACCAGACGAGCAAGATGATGCGCAAAGTGCAGCAGATGAGGAGGAGATAGAGCGCTACGCGCTGTTGAGAACTGCGTGTATGAAAGCCCTATCGGGCTGTGAGAAACTTCGTGTAAGAAAGCCCTATCGGGCTGTACACGGAGCGAGGCGGAGTTCTCAACACGGAGTTAAAAACACGAAGTTCCCAACACGGAGCGAAGCGGAGTTAAAAACACGCAGTTTTTATGGATATCCTAAACAAAATAGAAGGCTTGGAGGCGAAGTTCCATGAGATAAGCCTCTTGATAACCGACCCGGCGGTCATTGCCGACCAAGCGCGGTATGTGCGCCTCAATCGCGACTACCACGACTTGGAGCGCGTCCTCTCGGCAGCAGAGCGCTACAAGACCACGCTGCAGCACCTCGAAGAGGCGAAGCAACTGTTCTATAACGAGCAGGATGCCGAACTGAAAGAGATGGCGCGGGCAGAGATAGACGAACTGGAGCCTCAGATACCCACGCTGGAAGAAGAAGTCAAACTCATGCTCCTGCCGCAAGACCCCGAGGACGGCAAAAACGTGGTGATGGAGATTCGCGGCGGCACAGGCGGCGATGAGGCTGCCCTCTTCGCAGGCGACCTCTTCCGCATGTACACCAAGTACTTCGAGATGCACGGCTTCAAATACACCGTGTCGTCGTTCTCCGAGGGTGCCGTGGGCGGCTACAAGGAAATCATCTTCAACGTTACGGGGCAGAATGTCTATGGCACGCTCAAGTACGAGTCGGGTGTGCACCGTGTGCAGCGCGTGCCCGCCACGGAGACGCAAGGGCGCGTGCATACCTCCGCCGCGACGGTGGCAGTATTGCCCGAAGCCGATGAGTTCGAGGTGCATATCAACGAGGGGGAAATCAAATGGGAGACTTTCCGCTCGGGCGGCGCCGGCGGGCAGAACGTCAACAAGGTGGAGTCGGGTGTGCGCCTGCGCTACAACTGGAAGAACCCCAACACGGGCGAGGTGCAGGAGATACTGATAGAGTGCACCGAGACGCGCGACCAGCCGAAGAACAAAGAGCGCGCCCTCTCGCGCCTGCGCACGCAGATATACGACAAGGAGCACCAGAAATACATCGACGACATCGCCGCCCGCCGCAAGACGATGGTCTCCACGGGCGACCGCTCGGCGAAAATCCGAACCTACAACTACCCGCAGGGGCGCATCACCGACCACCGTATCGGCTACACCATCTACAACCTCGCGGCGTTCATGGACGGCGACATCCAAGGCGTCATCGACGCGCTGCAAGTAGCCGAGAACGCCGAGCGACTGAAAGAAGCGAATCTGTAAAAGCCTCTTCGAGGCTGTAATAAAGCGCTACGCGCTGTTGAGAACTGCGTGTATGAAAGCCTCTTCGAGGCTGTAAAAGAAGCGCTATGCGCTGTACACGAAGTTCCCAACACGGAGCGAAGCGGAGTTAAAAACACGAAGTTATTTACACGGAGCGAAGCGGAGTTCCCAACACGAAGTTTATGTACCTCTTCTATACCCCCGACATACGTACGAGCCGTTGCCTCAGCGAGGAGGAGTCCGCGCATTGCGTGCGTGTCCTGCGCTACACGCGCGGCGACGAGATACTGCTCACCGACGGCATTGGCAGCACCTACCAAGCGCGTATCACCAACCCCCACCCCAAGCACTGCGAGTTTGAGATTATCGCGCAGGAGCGACAGGCGAAATCGCACGATTTCTACCTGCATATCGCCATCGCGCCGACGAAGAACATCGAGCGGCTGGAGTGGATGGTGGAGAAATGCACGGAGATAGGTGTGGACGAGATAACGCCCCTGCTCTGCCGCTTCTCCGAGCGCAAGACGCTGCGCAACGACCGTCTGGAGAAAATCATCCTCTCCGCTGCCAAACAGTCGCTCACGCCCTACCTGCCGAAGTTGAATCCCCTGACCGATTTCGCGACTTTCATTGCCGCTAACGCACAAGAGCAGCGCTTCATCGCCCACTGCTACAAGGACGACAAGCGTGAACTGCGCGACGAGATACATCGCGGCAAGAGCGTCTGCGTACTGATTGGTCCCGAGGGCGATTTCTCCGAGGAAGAGGTGCAACAGGCTTTGGCGCGTGGCTTTTTGCCCGTTGGCTTGGGCAAGTCGCGTCTGCGTACAGAGACCGCCGGCGTCGTAGCATGCCATACGGCAATACTGATGAATGCGTAGGGACCCACCCCGACCCTCCCTACAAAGGGAGGGAGTAAATAAAATTACTTTTGTCTAATAAAACTAATCTTCCTTTCTCTCCCCCTCGCGGGGTCCCCACAAGCAACGCGCAGTGGGGTGCTCTTGTAGGGGGAGTTGGAGGGGGTCTTCCATGGACTCTTTGATACACATTGACCAAGAATGGTTGCTGGCTATTAATGGCTGGCATGCCGAGTGGGCGGACATGCTAATGTGGTACATCTCCCAATCCGCCACGTGGCTGCCGCTCTATGCCCTGCTGCTCGGGCTGGTGGTATATCGGTTTGGGATTAAGACCCTGTCTTGGAAGGGGTCCCTCCGCGTCCTCATTGTCCTCGCGGGCTTTGCCGTGGCGGTGGGGTTGAGCGATTTTGTCTCTTCGGGGCTTATCAAGCCCTGGGTGTGCCGCCTGCGTCCTACGCACGAGCCTGCGCTGGCGGGGATGGTGCACCTCGTGAACGGCTACACGGGAGGCTTGTACGGCTTCGTCAGCAGCCATGCGGCGAACACCATGGCGTGCGCACTGCTCTTCTCCCTGCTGTATAGAAACAGATACGCCACCGTAGGCTTAATGCTATGGGTGGCGTTGAACTGCTACAGCCGTATGTACTTGGGCGTGCACTACCCGGGGGATATCATCGGCGGTCTGCTGGTGGGGGCGGTGTTGGCGACCCTGACCTATGCGGCTCTGCGCCGTCTGCTGGCGCGTGTGGATATCCGCCATGCCCCGAACGGTCGGGGTGCGTGTTCTGAGGCATCTTGCAGACCGACTGCGGACGACGAGGGCTCTCCAACTGCTGGTTCATGAACTGCTCGTATTGCTCCTGCGTCAGCACGGTCCGTAGTTCGCCGTACATCTGCTGCACGCGCTCCAGATGCTCGGCTCGGGTGTTGCTCACCTGGCGCAGACGCGCATAGCGCAGGTGAATACGGTAGATGGTGTCTATCTGCAGCGAGTCCTTGATTTCCAGGTCGCGCACCAACATCTCGGTCTGCTTGCGCGCTATCTCCTCGGGGGTGCGCTGCGGGATACAGGGCGACGACTCGGAGGAAGGCGGCTGCGGAGCAGCAAACGCCGACAAAGCAAAGACGGAAAGGAAGAATAGTAAAAGGATATTGTATCGACAATTCATATCAATGAGGAACAAGGAACAAAGAACCAGGAACAAAGACTAAATAGTTCCGACTCAGAAAACTAATTTTAAACACATTACAGCAAAAAACGTGCCAATGAGGAACAAGGAGCAAAGAACCAGGAACAAAGACTAAATAGTATATTCGATTAAGGATGAAGGACACAGGATGAAAGACTAAATAGTATAGACTCTGAAAACTCATAGACGAAGGTAATAAGTCTTTTATCCTTCATCCTTTATCCTTTATCCTAACAGACGAAGGTAACTTTTACTCCCCCGCCTCCCTCTTAGAGGGGGGAGGGGGGCAGGGGGCGGGAGGAGTACTCGGCATCAAGCCGCAAAAAGGAAAATAAAGGACACAAGATAAAAGACTAAATAGTTCCGAGTCTAAAAACTTATAGACGAACCTAATAATTCCTAATTCCTAATGAACTCAGCATACTGGATAGCGAAGCGCCTGTATTTCACGCAGCAGGCGGATGGCACACGCAGGTCGCGTCCTGCCGTGCGCGTGGCGTTGGCGGGTATCATCATCGGCGTCATGGTGATGGTGCTCACCGTCTGTGTCGTTGTAGGCTTCAAGCAGACCATCACGGACAAAGTTGCGGGCTTCGGAGCGCACATTCAGGTCGTCAACTTCGACAATAACAACACCTACGAGATGCGCCCCATCGAGGTGAGCGACTCGCTCATGCAGGTATTGGGCGGCTTCCCGCACGTGGCGTCTGCACACACCTTCCTCACGAAGCCGGGCATCGTGAAGACGGACGATGCCTTTCAGGGAATCGTCTTCAAGGGTACGGACTATTGGGACTACTTCGCCAACAACTTACAGGAAGGGTCGTTGCCACAAAAGCCCGACGAGGTGCTCATCTCACGCAAGCAAGCCAACGCACTGGCGCTCACCCTCTCAGACCATATCCTCAGTTATTTCGTCGATGAACGCGTGCGCGCGCGCAAGTTCACCATCACCGGTATCTACGAGACAGGTTTCTCCGACTTCGACAACCTCTTCGTCGTGGGGCTCCCCGAGGTCGTGCGCAGGCTCAACGCATGGGACTCCACACAGGTATCCGGCGTCGAGATACTGCTGGACGACATACGCTATCTCGACGCAGCGGCAGACGAGATTTATTTCGCCACTGTAAACCACCTTGACGAACACGGCTACAACGTCTATTACGTACAGACCCTCCACCAACTCAACCCCCAGGTCTTTGCTTGGCTCGACCTGCTGGATATGAACGTCGTCGTCATCATCCTGCTCATGCTCGCCGTCTCCGCCTTCACCATCATCTCAGGCCTCATCATCCTTATCCTCGACAGCGTCCAACTAATAGGAGTACTGAAAGCACTCGGAGCCGACAACACCTACGTCCGACGTATCTTCATCGCACAGGCGGCTATGCTCATCGGGAAAGGTATGCTGTGGGGGAACATCCTCGCGCTCATGCTCGCCCTCGCACAATGCTTCACCCACGCCATCCCGCTCGACCCGGCGACCTACTATGTTAACTTCGTACCCGTCGCCTTCCCCTGCGAATGGCTCCTCACCCTCAACGCAGGCATCCTCCTCGTCTCGCTCCTCGTCCTGCTCGCACCCTCTGCCATCATCACACGTATCTCACCCGCCAAAGTCATCCGCTTCGAATAACCACACAACACAATAATCCAAAGAAGCAGTTCTACAATTCCCCCATTTATTTGCAAACAAATTTGCACATCTCAAAAAAAAGCAGTACCTTTGCACCATCTTCTGCAGCCTGTCTTTGAAATTTTGTAAACGAATAGTTCTATAACAACTTGGGTTTCCTCATTTGTTACCTTTTGGGGGTTGTGTATGTCTTTGAAATTTTGTAAACGAATAGTTCTATAACAACCGCTCGGATTTAGAGAGGTCACGAGCAACTGTTGTGTATGTCTTTGAAATTTTGTAAACGAATAGTTCTATAACAACTTGCTTTTGTACTGTTGAACTCCTTGTGCGTTGTGTATGTCTTTGAAATTTTGTAAACGAATAGTTCTATCAATAGTGTCCACTAAAACTTTTGAGATTGTTCTTTGACTTATTGAAAATTAGT
>JBJECJ010000005.1:0-21780 GCA_051870955.1 Paludibacteraceae bacterium
CAACGTTATTTAACGATTTATAAATTTAATGCGAAATTTATCGCAACAGTACTATATGAGATAAATAAATTAACCGAACTCCAATCTTTGCTGTTGGCAAAGATTGGGCAATAAAAAGGAGATAAAAATGATGACAAATTATGTAGAGCCAAATAAAAACTTGATGAGTTATACTTGTCCCCATTGTCATACTCTATCACAAATGGAAAAAGGTCAACACTATTTTCCCAGTGATGCATATGATTCTGGCGATAAAAGGAGAGAATTGTGTGCTCATAATTTATTAACGATTCATAAATGCCAATGTTGCGGAAAGAAAATTCTATGGATGGGTGATACTTATATATATCCAGATATAGTAGCAGACGAGGCTAATCCTGCTATGCCGGAATCAGTAAGACTTTTATATAAGGAGGCTGCTCTGATATATAACAAATCCCCACGGGCTGCGTGCGCTTTATTGCGTCTTGCTGTGGAACGATTATGCAATGAGTTAGGTGAAACAGATCGTGATATAAATAAGAATATAGGGGCATTGGTTAATCGAGGACTTCCAATACTTGTTCAACAAGCATTGGACGTTGTTCGTGTTGTTGGTAATAAGGCCGTTCATCCGGGACAAATAGCATTTGATGTTGATGATAAAAATACAGCCACCATGCTTATGCGGTTATTAAACATCATTGTGGAACGAATGATTTCAGAACCTAAAGAGATAAATTTACTTTATCAAGGATTGCCTGAATCTGTTAAAAATGCAATAGAAAATAGAGATAAAAAATAGAGACTTATGGAGAATTCAGTTTTAGATTTAGTAAAAGGGACTCCCAATATCTTGGGGCAAGTGTATACAGACCTTGCACAACCAAGTGTAAAAGCCGTTGGACAAGCATTGGGAACAGTATTTGAGTTTAGCACTTCTTTTTTATTGCCGGTGAAATTGTTGAATGAAAAATTCAAGATGAATTTTAAGAAACGAATCACAGAATATGGAAAGAAATTAGAGGAAATACCAGAAGACAAGCGTTGCAAAGTACATCCTCAAGTGGGAACTCCAATTATAGAGAAATTATCATATACAACAAATGATGAAATTGCAGATTTATTTACGACGTTATTAGCAAATGCGTCAAATATTGACATGGCAAATACTGCTCATCCTGCTTTTATTTCTATGATAGAAAGATTGTCCCCAGACGAAGCTAGAATTATCAAATACTTAAAAGGAAAAGAGGAAATACAATATTGTGACTTTAGAGGAAATATTAAAAATGGAGATGGTTTTCGTACGATTAAAGAGCATGCTACCCTTATCCCACAAGAAGTACATTTAGAATTTCCAAATAACGTAAATGCTTATTTGGCAAACTTTATCAGTTTGGGTATATTATATGATATGGATGGTACTTATAAAGTTGACCAGACTGTCTATACTAAAATCCAAGAAGTTTATAAATTTAAAAATCTCACAACTATACTAGTTCCGGATGTATTTAAAGAGGTTGTTGCAAATAATAGTTATTATAAAGTGACAGATTTCGGAAAGTTGTTTATACAAGCATGCATTAAATGATTTTGAGACTATGCCACACTTCAACGAACACGCCCTTGAGATGGCGATAATGGAGTTATTTTCGCAAGAGGGTTATACCTACACCAATGGCGAGCAGATACACAAGGAATTAGGCGATGTCCTGCTACGCGATGACCTGCGGGCGTTCTTGTGCAGTCGCTATGCCGCAGACGGAATGACACCTCTTGAGGTGGAGAGCGTCATTGCCCGCCTGACGGCGAATGTGGGTGGTTCGTTGTACGAGAACAATGCGCATACCTATCGGCTCATCACGGAGGGGTTCACTATCAAGCGGGAAGATACTGCCCAAGCCGACCTCTTCATTGAACCGATTGACTTCGAGCAGCCGGAGAACAATATCTTCCGCATTGTCAATCAGTTGGAAATAAAAGGACAGGAGAAACGTATCCCCGACGGCATCGTATATATCAACGGCTTGCCGATGGTGGTACTGGAGTTTAAGAGCGCCGTCAAAGAGAACACCACCATCATGGATGCCTTCACCCAACTGACTGTCCGCTATCGCCGCGATATTCCCGAACTGTTCAAATACAATGCGTTTGTGGTTATCAGCGATGGCGTGAACAACAAGTACGGCTCGCTCTTCACGCCCTATGAGTTCTTCTATGCGTGGCGCAAAGTCCGCTCGGAGGACAAGGCGACCGACGGCGTGAATGCGTTGCATACGATGGTGCAAGGGCTGTTCCGCAAAGAGCGTCTGCTCAGCGTCATCAAGGACTTTGTGTTCTTCCCCGATGCTTCCAAGAAAGAGACGAAGATAGTATGCCGCTATCCGCAGTTCTTTGCTACGCATAAGTTGTTCGATAATATCCTGCGCCATAGCCGCTTGCACGCTGACGGCGACGGTAAGGGCGGCACCTATTTTGGCGCCACGGGATGCGGCAAGAGTTATACGATGCTCTTCCTGACCCGTATGCTGATGCGCAGTCCTGCCTTTGCCAGCCCTACTATTATCGTGATTACCGACCGCACCGACCTCGATACGCAGTTGTCCGAACAGTTTGCCAAAGCCAAAACGTTTATCGGGGACGAATGCGTCATAGAGGTGGAGAGCCGTGCCAAGTTGCGCGAACATTTGGCGGGGCGCAATAGCGGCGGCGTGTTCCTGACCACTATTCATAAGTTCACCGAAGACACGCGCCTGCTCAGCAAGCGGGCGAACATCATCTGTATCAGCGATGAGGCGCACCGTTCGCAGACCAACTTGCAGCAGCAACTCCGGCAGACTGCCGAGGGCGTCAAGCGGAGTTACGGCTTCGCCAAATACCTGCACGACTCATTGCCGAATGCTACATACGTGGGTTTCACCGGCACGCCCATCGATGCTACGATAGATGTGTTTGGCGAGGTGGTGGATGCCTACACGATGACCGAGGCGGTTGCCGACGACATCACCCGCCGCATCGTCTATGAGGGGCGCGCCGCCAAGGTGCTGCTCGACAACGAGAAACTGCAAGAGATAGAGCGTTACTATCAGCAGTGCGCGGAGGAGGGGACTAACGAATACCAGATAGAAGAGAGCAAGCGCGCGGTAACGAACATGGAGTGTATCTTGGGCGACCCCGACCGCTTGCAGGCGGTCGCCGAGGACTTCGTGGCGCATTACGAGAAACGCATTGAGGAGGGTAGCACGGTAGTGGGGAAAGCAATGTTCGTGTGCAGCAACCGCACTATTGCCTACAACCTGTACAAGAAAATTATCGCTTTGCGCCCCGAATGGGCAGTACGCCCCGAGGCGGATGCCTATGACGAGCCGGACGCACCGATGCCGCTGGAACGCATCAAACCGGTGATGACCCGCAACAAGGACGATGTCAAAGAACTATACGACCTATTGGGTACGGATAGCGACCGAGAGCAGCTGGACAAGCAGTTCAAAGACCCGCGTTCCAACTTTAAGATTGCTATCGTGGTGGATATGTGGATTACGGGCTTTGATGTGCCTTGCTTGGATACCATGTATATTGACAAACCCTTGCAGCAACATACATTGGTGCAGACCATATCCCGTGTGAACCGTGTCTATCCGGGTAAGGATAAAGGGCTTGTGGTGGACTATATCGGCATCAAGAACAATATGAACAAAGCCCTGAAACGCTATGCTACGGGCGAGATGGATACCGACTCCGTGGAGACCATAGAGCAGTCTGTGGCGATGGTCAAAGATGAATTGGATATCCTGCGGCGGATGTTCGCAACATTTGATTACAGCAAGTTCACCACCGGTACACCCCTTGAGCAGTTGGATGTCCTCAATCGGGGCGCGGAGTTTGCGCAAGCCACCAAGGACACGGAGAATACCTTTATGGGGCATACCAAGAAACTGAAAGCGGCTTTCGGGCTATGTTGTAATAGCGAGCAGATTTCGTTTGAGGAAAGAGAGAGTATCCACTATTTCTGCGGGGTGCGCGCTATCATCTACAAACTGACGAAAGGCAATCTCCCCGATGCGGCGCAGATGAATCGGCGTGTAAGCCGTATGATAGAGGAAGCCATCTTGTCGGAGCATGTGGAAGAGATTATTCGGGCGGGTAGCGATACGGCGAATCTGGATGTGATGAGCGAAGAGTATATGGAGCGCTTGGCGAAATTGCGCCTGCCCAACACCAAAGTGAAACTGATGGAACGCCTGCTCAAGACGGTGATTGACCAATTCAAACGGGTGAACAAGATGAAAGGCGTGGATTTCACTAAACGTTTGAATGCACTGGTGGAGAGATACAACGACCGTAGCGACAGCGCCGTCTTCGCCGATGAGGTGCTGACGGAGGTAGCCAACCAAATGGCAGACCTGCTCAAAGAGATAAATCGGGAGAAACAATCGTTCAAAGACTTGGGCATTACCTACGAGGAGAAAGCCTTCTACGATATTCTGAAATCTATTGCCCGACAGTTTGCCTTCGCTTATCCGGAGGAAAAATTGTTGGCTTTGGCGGCGGAAATCAAAAAGATAGTGGATGACAAGTCCAAATACACCGACTGGGCAGCACGCGATGATATCAAAGCCGAACTCAAGATGGACCTGATTCTTGTGCTGGCGGAGTACGACTATCCGCCTGTTACCAACGACGAAGTCTTCAAAGAAATCTTCGAGCAAGCCGAGAATTTCAAGAAGTATAACGATTAATAGCCATATAGATACGTCCCAGAAACGTTATAATTATGAATCAAAATGTTTTATCAAGATTAAGTAAGACGATTATTTTTTGTATATTGTCAAATGTGCAAATTGTCTCAGTCCTGGCACAATCAAATGAAGAATGGAGACCGGTGGAATTGGCACAGCAGATTACGCATGTGCAGCCTATGACGGGGCTGGTGATGTGGCCGGAACACGAGCGGATGGCGCAGTATCAACACACCATCTCCATGGAGTTCCACTACTGTCTGCCCTGCCGAATGGTGAAAGGAAAGACCAACGGGCAGATTGATTATGACTGGACGTACATGGAAGATATTCTGAACGATATCTCTTCGCGCGGGCACCAAGCCATCATCCGCTTCCGCTATGAGTATCCCAACAATACGGAGGTGGACGGCAAGCGGGGGAGCACGGCGGTGCCGCAGTATATCAAGGACAGGAGCGATTACCACGAGACCTACAGCGCCAACCCCGGCGGCGACGGTCCGACCTACTATGCCGACTGGAGCAATGCCGAGTTGCAGTGGTTCACGCGGCAGTTCTACACGGATTTCGCAGCGCGCTACAACACCGACCCCCGAATCGCTTTCCTTGAAGTCGGTTTCGGGCATTGGTCGGAGTACCATATCTATGGCACGAAGTTGCAATTAGGCACCAACTTCCCTTCCAAAGACTATCAGGCGGCTTTCCTGCAACATCTCGACACCACGCTCCGCATGCCATGGGCGATATCTATCGACGCTGCCGACAAGTCCTACACCCCGATAGTGGGCAGCGAAGGGCTGATGGCGTTGGGTTTCGGGCTCTTCGACGATTCTTTCATGCACTCGGGGCACGAGATAGGCTCCGGCGACGGATACAATGAGGAAAACTGGAATGCGATAGGCGAGGGAAAGCGCTGGCAGAGAGGAGTCTGCGGCGGCGAAATCAGTTACTACACCTCCAAAGACCAGAAGAACTTCCTCAATCCTGCGGGAATGTACGGGGTAACTTGGGAGGCAGCGGCTGCGAAGTACCATATCTCTTTCATGATTGCCAACGATGCGCCCAGCAGCACCTACGGCACTGTGGAACGATTTGCCGAGGCGGGTATGGCGACGGGGTACAGACTGCTGGTAACCCGCTGCGAGACCAACGGCGAAGAGACCCGTCTGACGGTCTATAACGAGGGTGTCGCGCCGCTCTATCACGATGCGTATTTTGCTATCGACACGGTGGTTTCTACCATGACTTTGCGGGGCTTGCTACCCAAAGAGCAACGGGAAATCATCATCCCTACCGCACTGATGAACGGCGATGCATTGCATGTGGTGTCGCCCTATATCCTCCCCTCCCAAGAGATAGAATTTCGCGCGGGGGCTGTGCAAGACGGGTTGACTATCGTGGCGCAGGACACTGACCAAGCGGGCAGGAAGGAGATACAAGACGGGCAGGTGGTGATTTTGTACCAAGGAGATACGTATCTGCTTTCGGGCGCGAGACGGTAGCGGCATAATTCTATTCCTTTTTTCGTAAACGATATAGCATTTCGTACAAAACGAAATGCTGGTACGCTCTTTGTCTTAAAGAAAGTAAAAAGCAATTCCTAATTCCTAATTCCTAATTCCTAATTCTCATGGCTTCTCCTCATTCTCGGCTCAAACGCGCCTACATCATCCTGATTGTGCTCACCTGCGTGCTGGCGGTGGCGAACACTATCTACCTGCTCTACCAACCCGACACCACGCTCAAGACTCTGCTCTTCTGCGGTGGTCAATACCTCGGCATGCTCGTCATCCTTGCTGTCCCCATCATCCTCCGCAAGCGTTTCCTTATCAATGTGCCGCTGGCACTCACGGTCGCAGTGGGTGTGTTTGCTTTTGTGGCTTTTGTGCTGGGCGACGGGTTGGACTTCTACGGCAAGTACTCGTGGTGGGACTCGCTCCTGCACATGTTCAGCGGCATCGTGCTGGGTTTTATCGGTCTGTGGGTGGTGCATATCTTGTTGGCGGACAAGAGCATGACGATTTTCAACAACCGCTATTTCCTTGCGCTCTTCCTGCTGGTGTTCTCGCTGGCGCTGGGTGCGATTTGGGAGATTTGCGAGTACTCCTACGACGACCTGATGGGTACCAATACGCAGCAGTTCATGGCTACCACCACCTCCTCGCTTATCACGGAGGAGGACATCCCTCTCGCCGGACATGAGGCGCTCCGCGACACCATGACCGACCTCACGCTCGACTTCTTCGGCTCACTTATTTTCGCGCTCTGTACGCTCTTCACCCACAAACACCTTATCGCTCCCGAGCAACCAACTGCTGAACAGAAGGAGACATGAGTTGCTGCCGACCTGCGGTAATGTTACGGTCGACCCGCGATAGACCCGCGATAGACCCGCGACGAGCGGAGGGCTAATAACAAAGAAAAAAGCCGTCATCACGACGGCTATTTTTCCAAGGTATTAGTCTGTTTTTTAAGGTACAAAAAAGATTGTGTTGTTGTTTTGATTTCGAGTGCAAAGGTACTGCTTTTTTTTGATATGGGCAATAGCAAAATGTATGTTTGAAAACATGTTTTTGCCTGTTTTTGGACTTTTTTGCCTCTTTTTCACCTTTTTGCCCCCTCTGTACCCTATCAATTTTTACGAATTATGTTCAAAAACAGGGTATGAAACTACAATAAAATACCGAATTAATTTGCGTGTGTGAAAAAAAAACAGTATCTTTGCGGCGGATTAGCGGTGGTATCTATTTCCCGCTCGATAGAGACCGGTTGGTTGCTTCCACCGATTAGCCGTTTTTGCAAACATCAAATAAAAGTAATAATTTATGATTAAGTTTTTGAAGGTCGTTGGATGGACCATCCTTTCGTTTTTTCTGCTAATTGTCTTGTTGTTGACGACTGTCTTTGTGATGGGCAGGCGTGAGATTAACATTGCCGAATCCCCCAGAAGAATACTGAAGATTTCAGGTCTTTCCTATTCTGATTTTACTATTGCGGACAGTAGTGATAATATGGATAGAGCGTCCAGTGCGTGGTCGAGTTATGAATATACACTGCAAGTCAATAGCCCGACAAAGTTGCAAAAGAAGGTAGAAAAACTGGTCGTGGAGGATTCCAATTGGAGCAAATCAGAGAGTGGGGAGTATTGCTATACATTAGATGGTAGTATCATGCTGAGCATATACATATCTCCGGACTGCTCTACCATTAAAATTGACTATAGTTGGGAGGACTTTTTCTCATAATTTTCATAGGGGCGGCGTATTGCTGTTGGTGTAGCAGTATTTGCTAATCGCCTATTTCCTGTCCAACTCTATCACCTCGAGGTCTTTTATCTCTTTCCCGTCTATGGCAAATCGGAGCAGTGTCTGCACGGTTTGCCATCCCTGTTTGCCTGCGGCGCCCGGGTTCATGGTGAGGAAGCCGTAGTGCTTGTCGTACATCACTTTGAGGATATGGCTGTGCCCGCAGACGAAGAGGTCGATGATGTTGTGGCGGTCTGCGGCGGTCTCGGTATTCTCTTCTTTCAGTTTTCTGCTCTGCTCCAACCAACGGATGAGCCACGGGTTGTACTTGCCCGGGTAGCCTCCGATATGCGTCATCAGCACGTTCACGTCTTCCACCCGAAAGCGGTAGAACTCGCTCAACGAATAGCGCACATCGCCGCTGTCCATGTTGCCGAACACCGCCCGCGTGGGCTTGAACTCGCGCAGCCGTTGCAGCACTTCCACGCTGCCGATGTCGCCTGCATGCCATATCTCGTCCACATCGCGGAAATGCTCCAACACGCGCTTATCCAGCAGTCCGTGTGTATCGCTCAAAAGTCCAATTCGGGTCATAGGTCAATGTGTTAATTTTCAAATCTCTATCAGTATCGTTACGGGCCCGTCGTTGAGCAGTTCGACTTTCATGTTGGCTCCGAAGCACCCTGTCTCCACGTGCAGACCATACTGCTCGCGCAGGACTTGGTTGAAGTAGTCGTAGAGCGGCTCTGCCTGCTCGGGGCGCGCGGCTTGGATGAAGGAAGGTCGGTTGCCGTGGGAGCAGTCGCCGTAGAGCGTGAACTGGGACACGGAGAGCACGGAGCCGCCGATGTCTTTTAGGGCGAGATTCATCTTCCCATCCTCGTCCTCAAAGACTCGCAACTGTGCCACTTTCTTGGCAACATACTCTACCTCAGCGCGGGTGTCGGTATGGGTAATGCCCACCAGCAGGAGAAAGCCTTTCCGGATTTCTCCCACCACGCTGCTGTCTATCCGCACGCTCGCACTCGTTACTCGCTGGACAACTATCCGCATGATTCTTCGTTAAATTAATGCCTCCATTAAAGACCATTAAAAGGTCATTAAAAGCAATGTTTAATGGCTCTTTATATGGTCTTTAATGGAGACTATCGTTCTTTTACAACGCAATCGGGAAGACCATGTCAAAATCCGCGTGGAAATAGTAGTTGGCTACTTTCGCGCGGGTGTCGAAGAGGATAGACCACTGCGTCCAATCGCTGAACGACACTTCTTTCAGGGCTTCTACGATGCTTGTTGCTTCGTCTGTTGCCTGCAACTTCTCCATGCGCTCCACGGCGCTCGGAATACCGGGCACCTGCATATCGAACTCGCGACCGGCGCGGGCATGGCAGAGGTTGAAATTGGTGCACAGCGGCGACTCGTTCACCACCATCTTGCCATCTACGTACTCTATGACTACGGCTCGCCCTGTCGTGTCTGAGACGGCGTAGTGGTGCGCAAAACCGATGGACGAGTGCATGTCGTATTGTTCCAAAAGGTCGATGGCTTCCTCTACGGTGGCGGCTTTGTCCAGCAGCAGTCGGATACCCGAAACGGTAGTCAGGTCGGGCTTGCCCGTGTCTTGGTTCACCTGCTCGCCGTCCAAGTCAATGAGGTCTGCCACGCAGAGCCCTTTCTCGTTCATACCGTCCATCGGCACGTAGATTGCTGCGATGGCAGCCATGTTCTCCATCACGTTCTCCGATGGCTTCCAGTCGGCGGGCAGCCCGAGAAACTCCATGCTGTTGGTGGCTATCGAGGCGTAGCCGTTGTCGGGGTAGGTGATGGTAATCATCGTGGCACCGCTGTGGTCGAAGTCGTAGTTGCGCCCCATCATCACGCCGTCAGCCGTTTTCCGCACGATGGTGGAGCAACCGTGGGGGAACTCTTCCGCTCTCTTTTCCTCAGGCGTGTTTGTTACCGTCCGCGACACGGTCGGGGCGTCCCCAGTGGTGCTTCCGGCAAAACCGTGCGAGAGGAATTGCAGGATGAACGTTGCCATCTCCTCGTCGCTGGCAGCGCCGCCTGCTTCGAGGAAAGCATCGAAACCGTAATCGCCGCGGTAGGTCATCGTATAGACGCGGTCGAATAGGGTGGTGATAGACTGTGCCGCCTGCACCTGTGGCATGAAGAGGCGACCTACATAAACGGCTATGCCCCCTGCAATAAGCAGGAGGCACAGCACTACCGTTGCCACAGAAACTAAAACTTTCTGATAGGTTTTCATAAGGAGATGAATTATGACCGTTTCACTGTTAGACCGCTCCGCTATCCGACCGTTTCACTGTCCGACTGATTTAGTTTACGCCAAGTATATCAGTCTTTCAGCGCACAGCGCGGTCGTTCAGCCGTTAGGCGGTCTTTCAGCAAAGCGGTCTTTTGTCTTATTACAATCTTGCCTTGATGGCCTTCGAAGCCTCCTCGTAGCCGGGCTTGTCGAGCAGGGCGAACATGTTCTTCTTGTATGCCTCCACACCGGGTTGGTTGAACGGATTAACACCGAGGATGTATCCGGAGATACCGCAGGCGCGCTCGAAGAAATAAATCAACTCACCCAGATAGAACTCGTTGAGTACGGGCAAGGTAATCTTCATGTTGGGTACGCCGCCGTCCACGTGTGCGAGCATAGTGCCGAGTTCAGCCATCTTGTTCACCTCGTCCACGCGCTTGCCGGCGAGGAAGTTCAGTCCGTCAAGATTCGCCTCATCGTGGGGGAAGTCCACCTCGTGGTTTGGGGTCTCTACGGAGATAACCGTCTCGAAGAGGTGGCGCTCACCGTCTTGGATGTACTGTCCCATGGAGTGGAGGTCGGTGGTGAAATCCACGCTGGCGGGGAAGATACCCTTGCCGTCTTTGCCTTCCGACTCGCCGTAGAGCTGTTTCCACCACTCACTCACGTAGTGCAGTTTCGGATGGAAGTTCACCAGCAACTCCACTTTCTTGCCTCGCTCGCCGTAGAGGAAGTTACGCGCAGCCGCATATTGTGCAGCGGGGTTCTCCTCAAACGGGGTGTCGATGCCGCACACCTCTGCCATGCGCGCCGCACCGTCCACCAGCGCGGTGATGTCGAAGCCTGCGCAAGCGATAGGCAGCAGACCTACGGGCGACAATACGGAGAAACGACCGCCGATGTTATCCTCAATCACGAAGGTCTTGTATCCCTCCTGCGTTGCCAGTGTGCGGAGCGCACCGCGTTTCGCATCGGTGATGCAGACGATGAGTTCCTGTGCTTCTGCCTTGCCCTGCTGTTGCTCCAGTTGGGTCTTGAGCAGACGGAAAGCCAGCGCGGGCTCGGTCGTAGTACCTGATTTTGAGATGGAGATGATACCGAAGCGTTTGTTTTTCAGCAGTGCCTGCAACTCAAAGAGGTAGTCCTCGCCGATGTTCAGCCCTGCATATACTATCGCGGGCTTCTTGCCTTCCAGCCACTCGAACGATGACATCAGCGCCTCGTTCACGGCTTTTGCGCCGAGATACGACCCGCCTATACCGATACATACTATCACCTCGCACTTCTCGCGAAGCAGGTTAGCAGTGGCTTGGATATCCGTCAGTTGCGGCTTGATGTCTTCCGGCAGGTTCACCCATCCGAGGAAGTCATTGCCTGCGCCCGTGCCCTTTACGAGCATTTCTTGGCAGTTGGCTACTTGCGCTTTGTACGCGTTCACTGCTTCGGCACTCGCCGCCTTAGCATACGAAAATTGAATGTCTTTCATATAATGATAAATTTTGATGTTAGACCACTTTAGTTGTCCGACCACTTAGTTGTCCGACTTATTCACAATCCGATACTATATCAGTCTTTCAGCGCGTTAGCGCAGTCGCTATCTTAGTTTCGTCGTCAGTGCTTTGATGACCGACATGGGGGACTGTCGGTCGTAGAGGATGGCGTACATTGCATCCACTATCGGCAGCGCCACCTGCATACGCTGGTTGGCAAGGTATATCGCGCGCGTACCATAGTATCCTTCCGCCACCATCTCCATCTCCATCTGCGCGGCTTTCACCGAGTAACCCATGCCCACCATCTGTCCGAACTGCCTATTGCGCGAGAACTTCGAGTATGCCGTAACGAGCATGTCCCCCAAGTAGCCGCTCGCCGTGATGTCGCGGTGCACGGGCGAGGTGGCGGCGGCAAAACGCTGTATCTCCTGTATGGCATTGGTCATCAGCACCGAGATGAAGTTATCGCCATAGTGCAGGCTCTGGCACATACCCGCCGCTATCGCGTAGATGTTCTTCATGACGCTCGAGTACTCCAGCCCCACCACATCTGTGCTCGTTGTTGTATGCACAAACGGCGTGCGGAAGAGCGTTGACCATTCCTCTGCATGCTCCAGTTTCTCGCAACCGATGGTTAGGTACGACAGCCGCTCCAGCGCTATCTCCTCCGCATGACACGGACCGGCGATGATACCCAACTGCTCTTGCGGGATGTTAAAACGGCTGTGCAGATAGTCGGTTACAATCATGTTCTCATCGGGTATCATACCCTTCACCGCCGAGATGACAATCTTATGCGTCATGTTACGACGAATCTTGTTAAGCGACTGCCTAACATACGGAGAGGGGATAGCCAATATCAGGATATCCGACTGAGAAATAATGCTGTTGATATCGGAGGAAAAACGAATACGACTCGTATCGAACTGCGCTATCGATAGATACGACGGGTTCTTGCCGGTAGCGATAAACTCGTCTATCACTTCCTGACGACGAATATACCAATTTATCTTCGGCTGGTTTTGCAGGGCTATCTTCGCCAATGCGGTCGCCCAACTGCCCGAACCTAATATAGCAACTCTGTTAAACATGATAAGTACACCAAACTATATCACCTAAAATCCGCCGCAAAGTTACTACTTTTTTTTGAATTATACAACTATAAGACTGTTTTTTATGTTTTTTCTCAAAATCTTTAATAATAAGCGCTATTATGCGCCTGCCCTTGTTGCTATTTGTTCGCGGGGTGTTGTGCGCCCTGTATCGTTTGCGGAATTGAGAAATGGCGTCTCTTTTCTTGGTCGGGTGGGGTATCATCTTTCTTTCGCTCCCAACGCAGTGTCGCCCATTGCTTCGGATATAGCACATACGCAATGGCAGTGGTAGGGGCACCTTCCTCGTCCAGTTGCACCACGATATTGGCAGCATATTGCAGACTGTCGTTTTCCGGCGTGAATGCCGCGGAGGAGAAGATACTCAGGCTGTCCGCCGCATAGATGACAGAGTCTGTATAGACGGCACCTATTCCATCTACGGAATAGTGGAGAAACGTACCGTGGTCTTCCTCTTCGCTATGTCCGTCGGCAAAATGATACGTATAGATTTGCGTGGCAATCATCATTATGGATGTGCAGACGGAATCTCGCTCAAACATCCCGCTTATCGTCGTGAGTCCTGTGGGCATGAAACCATAGCCCTCCACCTCATAACTCGTGATGATATTGGCAGGGTCTTCCACCTCCTCTTTCGGTTGGCATGCTGCCAGTAGGCAGACGGCTCCCAATAAGAAAAACATCTTCTTGGAACCGGGTTGATGATGTTTGATACCTAACACGCAATAGCATAGTATGGGGATGCGGCGGATGAGGAGGTAGAGGGCGGGGGTGAGGGTGAACATCGCGAGGAAGAGCAGGACGTACATCGCCCACGGCGGGAGCGCAGTATAAGCGCGGAGCAGGTAGCCTACGCTCATATAGACGAAGAACTGCAAGATATACAGCCCGTAGGAAGCGTCGCGGAAGAAGGTGCAAAGGCGGCTCGCAAGGCGTTTGGTTCCGTTGATACTTGGGACGCGGGCGTCTCGCCCGCGGTTGTTTTCGTAGTTGGCGTTGTTTATGTGGCTTACATCTTGATTGCACCATGTTTGGAAGGCGGCGAACATAGCTAAGATGGCGAGCCATGCGTAGAGGTTATTACCTACGCTTCGAATATAGGCAGGCGAGTAGGCGTCTTGCCCGAAGGTGGTGATAGTCAGCACGATACCGCATACCAACGCGGCGGGGATAAGGAACCACCGCAGGTGCTTCAAGAGTGCTTGCACCTCCTCGCGGACGAAGAAAAAATAGCCGAACAAATACGCAGTCAGGTAGTAGAGCGGGCGATAGACATTGTAGAGCATGGCTGGATTCTGCATGCTGTAGTCCCCGTCCATCACCGCTTGGTCGGTGAGGTAGAGCAGAAAGCCGAAGAGGAGAAGGAAGAGGGCGCAAAGCCAAGGCGGTAAAGTGTGGTGGGCTTTTTGCTTCAAACGGGTGCCGACTTGATGTATCGGTATGGTCATCAGCGAGAAGAGCCAGAGCAGTTGGATAAACCACAGTCCGCCTCCGCCGCAGACTGCCCACATGATATACATCACCCACCACGGCTGCCCTGCGCCCATGTCGGTGTGGAAACGGAAGTTCATCGTCTGCATGCCGAAATAGCCTGCCATCCATTGGAAGACAAACAGCCCCAGCGTGGCGGGGACGAGCAGTTTGCGGGTGCGGGTACGCAGGTACTCGCGTGGCGATTTGCGTTGCAGAGCATAGTGCGAACTCATGCCCGCCACCACGAAGAGCAGGGGCATCAACCACGGATAGAGCAGATAGAGCACTGCATCCTGCGGCTGGTAGTCGCTAAATCCGCCTATGCCGGAGCCCATGCAATAGGTGTTGAAATGGTAGAAGACATGGAAGAACATCACGAGCAAGACGGTTACCCAGCGGATGTTGTCTAAATAGTGGTAGCGCATAGTTTGTGGAAGGCTTTGTGGCATTTGCGTATGTCTCTTTGGGTTAGTTGCGGACGGGTCTGGACGCCGCCGCGCTCGATGGTGGCAACGATGTCCCAGCCCGAATAGTGTCCGATTTCTTTCAGTGCGCGGATGGCTCCGTGGGACTGGTTCATAAGGATATTGAAGGGGAAGGGGGTGGTGCAGGTGCTGATGAAGACGGCTTTCTTGCCTTTCATCAGCGGCTCGGGGAAGCGGGGTGTGTCGCGCATCATGCCATAGACGATACGGTCGAAGAGCAGTTTGAGTTGCCCCGGGATGTTGCCCCAGAAGCAGGGTGCACCAATCACTATCGCGTCGGCTTGGGTTAGCAGTTGCAGCACGCGCTGCGCATCGTCCTCGGGCAGTACGCAACGGTTCTTGCTGCGGCATGCCATGCAGCCCATGCAGGGCTTGATATGCAGGTCGTTGGCGTAGATTTCTGTGATGTGGGCGCCTGCTTGGGCCGCGTCCTCGCGCAGGATACCCAGCATGTGTGCAATCAGTCCGTTCTTTCTCGGACTGCCGTTGATAATCAGTAGTTCCATATTGTTATTTGACAATTTGACAATTTACTATTTGACCGCTTCGCTGTCCGACTGATTTGCCAACATCCGCAAGAAATCCTTCCTCTTCCCCCGACTATTCGGGGTGTCTCGCGTCCCTCAACATCTGCAAGGGCTAGCCCGCAGCAAGGTGTTGTAATACTCCTGCTCGCTACGCTCTATTTATCCCGACGTGTCGGGACGAGATTCAAGAGATTCTTGCAGAGGATACCATTCCGGTACTGTTAGTTTTCTGTATTGAGGTTCAGTCGCAGGACTCGGATGGGGCGGGCGGTGCCGTTGTAAAGGGTGGGGTCGTAGCAGATGTCGCCCGTGGGGCGGAAACCGCATTTCTCCATCACTCTGCCCGAGGCGGGGTTGTCGGTGAAATGTCCGCTGATGAGGGAGGAGATGACCTCATTGGTACTGGGGACGCGGGCGTCTCGCCCGCGGTTGTTTTCGTTCTTTTCTCCGATAACCATCCGCGACACTGTCGGGACATCCCTATTATTTCCATCGCTTTCATTTTGTTGGCGGAGATGGGCGATGATCAGTTGCAGGGCTTCGGTGCAGAGACCTTGGTTCCAGAAAGGCTTGGCTACCCAATAGCCCACGGTGGGCTCGCCTTCCCGCGCGGGGAGGTTGCAGTCGCAGGAGGGGCCGTATCCTATGGCGCCTACGAGCAGGTCGCCTTCTTTTCGGACGATAGCCCATGTGGTGGGGTTGCGGAAGACGGTCTGGATGATGTGCAGGCTCTCTTCTATTGATTGGTGGGGTGCCCAACCCGCCCGCGGCCCCACATCGGGGTCGGAGGCGTATTGGTACAGGAGCGGCGCATCCTCGTCTCGCCACGGGCGGAGGAGAATATGATTGCTTTCTATACAAGGAGACATGGAGAGAAATTTACGAATTTTGAAAAGATTATTCGAAACGAAGGAAAATAAGAATTAAAAAATGTTGCTTTACTGGGGACGCAGGCGTCTCGCCTGCGGGCGGTTTGGTACAAACCGTTTGTATATGCAATGTTTACGAAACCAAGGCTTGCGCCTTGTCCGCAGGCGAGACGCCTGCGTCCCCATTGGTTATTCTTGGAAGAGTTGGTTGGGGAGCGTTCGTTTCTCCTTGGGCGGGAAGGTGGCTTCGTAGGCGGCAAAGGCTTTGGGGTGGTCTATGGCGGCGAAGTAACCTTGCGGGGGCGTGTAGAGGAAAGAAAGGGACCCCCTCCGACTCCCCCTTGAGAGCACCCCAGAAATCAGAGATTTTTGGGGACCCCGCAAAGTGGGAGAGGAGAGATAGCCGGGGATGAGTTCCTGCGCGAGGAAATAGGGCACTTCGGCATCGAGGGGCTCGCCGTGGTAATGGATGCCGAGGCGGCTCGCCACCTGAAAGCCCGCGTGCCGGTAGAAGTCGATATTGCCCTCCATGCAGACGAGTCCGATACCCATCTCGCGGGCGCGTGCCAAGGCATATTGCAGCAGTCGGAGCCCGTAGCCCTTGCGCCGGTAGGCGGGGGCGATGGAGATAGGACCGAAGGTGGCAATAGGGACCCTCTCCAGCTCTCCCTTAAAGGGAGAGGGGGCTTTACTTATCCCGATATCGTCGATGCCGTCTTGTATCGTGAGTGTGGCGCGGACGAACATGATGTGCCCGATGAGTTCGTCGCCTTTCTCCATGATGAACGCCAACTCGGGGATGTACTCGGGGCGGTCGCGGAAACAATGCAACACGAAATGCTCTTGGCAGCCCGGTCGATAGACGTTCCAGAAGGCTTCGCGGGTGAGGTACTCGGCGGCGTGGTAGTCCTCGGGGCGTTCGGGGCGGATGACATAGTCGGTATCTTCGAGGTTCGCTTTGGCTTCGGGCGCGTTGCGATGTACCTGCTGCAAGAGGTTGCAGTCAGGGCTCTCGGGGCACTCGCCGCAGTGGCTCACCTCACGGCGCAACGCGCATTGGCGGATGGGGCACATCGTGTTGCAGTAGGGGCATTTGACGCCCTCCGTGCGGCAACCGAGGCAGTTGATACTCTCGGCGGGGATATGCGTGTGGTTCCACTCGCTCCATTGGCGGGCGACTTGTTCACGCAGTGCGTCGTCGTTGTGCAGGGTGGCGGTGCGGGCTTCGCATTGGGCGCAGTCGAGACCGCAGTAGGCGATAAGAGGGTGCATAGTGGTTAGTGGTCAGTGGTTAGTGGTTAGTGGTTAGTGGTCAGTGGTTAGTGATTAGTAACCGCGGGCGAGACGCCCGCGTCCCCAGTGATTTCTATGGTGCGGCCTGGAGACCGCACCTCCATGTTATTTGGTTAGTTCGTGTATTTGTTGGGAATGCAGTTGCAGGTGAGCAAGGTAGCCTTGCACCATGTCGTCGAGCGTAACGCGGTTGCCCTCGTAGTCGAGCCAATAGTTCGCGCGCTTGGTGGTGTCGATGGCGCGGATGAGGTGGCAGATATGGCGGTTGTAGTATTGCAGCAACTGCACCAGCGTCTGCCAGTCTTCGTGCTGATAATCTTGCAGTTGCAGCCAAAGGTCGTTGTCCTGCGTGTAGTCGGGGAAGACGAGCATGCCCATCTCGGTGTGGGGCATGGAGTGTCCGCAACGCGGTGCGTACTGCAAGCGCACGAGGCGCTGGTGGTTGTTGCAGGCAGAGTCGATGAGGTGGCCGACGAGCATCTTGATGGTGCGGTTCTGTCGGTTGCGGCTTTGGCTCACCTGCTCCTCGCTGAGGCTGAGCAGGAAGGGTATCTCCTGCGCCATCAGTTGCTCAATCTCGCGGATGATGTCTTGGTAGGGGGACATAGTTATTCGGGATTGAAAGAGGAAATCTCAATCAGGTTGCCTTCGGGGTCGGCGACATAGCAGGTGCGCTGTCCCCACGGCTCGGTGGTAGGCTCAAAAACAGGCTTGGCACCCATCTCTACGGCGCGCGCAAACTCCTTATCCACATCGGCAAAGCACGGCACATCGAAGGATATCTCCATCGTGCCGTTGATACCATCGGGGTAGGCATAGCGGCGCGAGGTCATGTGCTCGAAAGCCGTGCGCGGGAAGAGGATGATACGCATGTGGTCAAGGAAGAGTTCCACATTGGGGTCTATGCCGTTCCAGTTGGTGCGGAAACCGAAGATGTCGCAGTAGAAACGAACTACCAGTGCGGTGTCGGTGGTGAAAAGACCAATGGTGTTGAATTGAAAACGAGACAACATAGTTTATTTGACAATTTTACAATTTACAATTTTACGATTAAGCCCCGACCGGTCGGGACTGTCCGACCGCTTCGCTGTCCGACCGCTTCGCTGAACGACTGATTTACATACGATACTATATCAGTCTGACAGCGCGGAGCGCGGTCTTTTGTCTGACAGTCGTAAGACGGTCGGACAGCGCAAGGCGGTCAATAAGTCGTCTTAATCACCTCCACATCCGCACCGGCAAAGAAGGTGTAGGACTTGGCACGGTCGCGTCGCCAATAGTAGGTGGCAGAAGCCTCTTTCTGATTATAGACGACCGTCCACTGCGTTCCGCCGTAATCACTCGCATCGGGAATGGCAATCGCGGCGAACATAGCGTCTGCCATCTGCTCACCACTCAGAATGCCGTTATGCTCAGAATAGGCTTTTAGCAGCGTTTCCTCGTGCTTGAGGCTCAACTCGCCGCTTCCTATCCCCTTCTTCTCCTCACAAAGATAGTGGTTGTTGAGCACGCGCGATTCCGTAACAATCATCCTATTGCTTACCCATTCCACGCATACCGCTCGCCCCTTGGCATCACTCACAAACAGGTGATGCGCCCGACCAATGTCGGAGTGCATGTTGTACTGCTCCAGCAGTTGGAGTGCCTCACCCACATCGGCAGCATGGTTGAGCAGCAGGCGTATTGCCGAAGTGGTGGTGATATTGGGCTTGCTCGTATCTGTTTGGTTGGTGCTCTCATCATCACCCGCCATCAGGTCAGCCACCACAAGCCCCTTTTCGTTGATACCGTCCATCGGGACATAGATAGCAGCCGTCGCTTTATATTGATTGATGATACCACTCGTCGGGTCGTAATCATCGCCAAAGCCCAGGAAATCGAGATTAGCCGTAGCCACAGAAGCATAGCCATGCTCCGGCACGCTGCGAATAATCAGGGTCTTGCACGGGTCCCAGTCGTAGTTGCGACCGGTTATAGCATCTCCTTTCTCGTTCATGGCAGCCAACGCGCTGCATGCAAAACCGCCTACTCTCGGGGCACATTTCAGTTTCCCCCAAGGTCCGCAGGAGAGATAATCCGAGATATACTCGCCCATCTCCTCCGTAGAGGAAGCACCGCCCTGCTCTAAATATCGTTCAAAGCCGGCATCCCCCGTTACGGTGATGTGGTACAAATCCGTATTGAGTTCACGGACAGTCTTGCCCGCTTCGCCCAGTTCATTCAGTTGGCAAGACACCAACAATACGCAAAATGCTATCAGTATATAGTTCTTCATAAGTTGTTTATTGAGTTGTTTGACCGCTACGCTGAACGACCGCTGCGCTGAACGACCGTTTCTCTGTCTGACCGCTACGCTGAACGACCGTTTCACTGCCCGACCGCTGCGCTGAACGACTGAGTTACATACGATACTATATCAGTCGGACAGCGCGGAGCGCGGTCTTTTGTCTGACAGCGCAAAGCGCGGTCGTGCAGCCGTTAGGCGGTCTGTCAGCGTGTTCTATTCTCTTACGATATGCGATGCCCCGGAGCAGTCGGTGTCGGAGGTGTCGGCGTTGCCGGTGAAGTAGATAGTGCTTGCGCCGGAGACGCTGCAACGGATAGTGCCGTCGCTGTGCACCAGCATACTGCTGCTGCCCGACAGATGGCCTCGCACGTCGTCTGCACGGAGCATGAACTGCCCGTCTTGTTTCTCGGCGAGCACCTGCGAAGCACCGCTGATACCCACACTCAACTCCCGCACCGTACCTTGCAGGTCGGCTTTGCTGCTGCCCGACACGTTCACCGAGACCTCCTCGGCATAGACCGTGGCGGCGAGCATGGACGCCCCCGACAGGTCTATCTCCACGTCCGTGGCACGGAGCGGCTGCTCCACCACCACGGAGGACGCACCCGACACGGCTATCTCGTCCAAGGCTTTCTGCGAGGGCACGAGCACGCGGTTGACCGTCGAGCCGGTCCAGCAGGTGCCGTTGGCGTAGCCGATGGAGAGCCGTTTGCCTTTCTGCGAGATAAGAAGGTAAGGCAGGAGGCTTTCGTCGGTGATGACGCAGATATCCTTCGTGCTGTCGCACACAACCACTTCGATGGCGCTGCGCACGTCCAGTTCCGTAAATTCCGATACGGCGTAGTGTTTCTCGGTCTCAATACCCGAGAGGGTAATGTTATTCATGCGGTACAATGAGCACCCGCACAGTCCTGCTGCGATAAGCAGGATAGAAAAGAGTTTTGTTTTCATAAAATGTAATAAGATTATCAACGTGTGTAGAGTTAACGATTAGTTAGTGATTAGTTAGTGATTAGTTAGTGATTAGTTAGTGATTGTACTACCTTGATGCTAACTATTACGAATCATTACCCTTCCTTTCGGGGTCCCCGCAAGCAACGCGCAGTGGGGTGGCTTCAAGGAGGGTTGGGGTGGGTCTCCCCATCCACTTTTGTTTGTCCGACAGTAGTTCAATGGCATACCGTAGTGTAGTGCGGGGCATGGTAGCGGCGTGCTTTTCCAAGAACGCCTCCAAGAGGTCTTTGTGTCCGCGTTTCCCCACCTCGCGGAGCATCCAGCCCACCGCCTTGTGCATCAGGTCGTGCGGGTGGTGCAGCAGTCGCTCGGCATAACGCAAGGCGTAGGTCGGGTCGCCCTGCTGCGTGGTCTTCCACGTGCTGACCATCGCGATACGTTGCCGCCACAGCACAGGGCTGTCGGCGAGCGCGTCAAGCACCTCCGTCTTGTCGCCGAGGCGGGTCGGCAACAGCAGCCAGTTGCCGATAATCTTCGGTGCACTCAAATCCACCAAGTCCCAGTTGTTCGCGCGGTCGGCGTATTGCAGATAGAGTGCCACGATGGCGTCCCGCGCTTCGATGGCTTGCGGGGCGTGATGCAGTCGCGGTTTGCAGAGCCGCTCCATCTGATACGTCAGGATAAGCAACCCGCAGAGCCGCACCTCGTGCCACGGACTCATCAGCAGCGTCGGCACTTCCGCCAAGGGCAGCCCCACCGCCGTCTTCGCCACCAGCCGCACCTCCGGCACGCGGATACCGAGGAATTGGTCGCCCTCGCCGTACTCGCCCTTGCCCGTCTTGAAGAACCGCAGCAGCACGTCCCGCTGCGCGCTGTCCTCCAATGCGAGGAGGGCGTCTGTGATGTCGTTTGCTGTCATAGTGTCTTTTAGAGAATAGTAAAAATAGCCAATCCGAGGAAAAGCCACGCTAATGCCGACCGTTTCATTTCTTCTTGTCTTCTTTCTTATTGCTGTATTCCCCCATCGCGCAGGCGGCGAGACAGGTTACCGC
>JBJECJ010000006.1:0-21557 GCA_051870955.1 Paludibacteraceae bacterium
CTATAGAGAGATACTACTTTTTTTCAGACTGCATTTTGACCTATAGACCCTTTTTCTTTTAGCGCAGCTATCTTTTACAGCAGGTAGTTTCTGTCGGATGGTTTGGCTTTGTTGTATTTTTGGAAAAGGTCTTTGTAGCCTTTTTCGGGGAAATAGGCATCGGCTCGGTATAGGATCCAACAGAGCGTCTGTTGTTCTTTTTCCCAGTCTGCTATTTGTTGGTATGGCCATGCGGCTACGGGTCGCCCTAAGTAAGGCGTAAGGTAATCGATGGCAGCCATGATACGCGCCCTCACTTCCGCATCGTCAAAGAGATGAATGCCTTGTCGCTCGCAGATATCCGCAAAGTCGAAGATATGCTTGAGGTTGTAGCACGAGTATCCGAAGGCACGGGTACGCACCAATTCCTTGGGTTGTCGTCCATCGGGCTCAAACTGCGGCAGTATGCGTTTCTGCGCAAACGAACGGATGTACTGTTGCCGCAAGGTGTCGTTGCCTGCAAAAGTGGCGTAAAGCGCCACTTGGATATGGTAGGCAGTGCCGTGGTTGTTGGCAGCACGGTCTTCTGCCTGCCCTTGCTCGGAGGTAGTCATCCACTCAAGGTACTGTGCGAACCACTGTCGGATAGCCTCCGCCTCTTTGGGTTTAGCAGAAGGGCTGACGGAGAGGATAGAGAGCACATCGGGGATGCACAAGAACGAATAGCCATCAAGCAAACCGGAGTTGCTGCCTTGGTTGTTGTTGTGCCCCATACGCACCTGACTATACTGCATGTGTGGGGACATGTAGGTCTTCTTGTTGAGGAACCATGTGCGCAAGGCTGTCCACGCCTGCTCGGCATAGACCTCTTTGCCGGAATAGTAATACGCCAAGGTCAATATCGTTATCTGCTTCTCGAATCGGCTGAGTTGTGTTCGTCCGAGGTTTTGGGTCTCGGGATTGACCTCTCCATCGCGGCGCACATACGGCAGTCCGTCGGGCGTATCGGGATTGCGCCACCAATAGCGCGCCATACTGAAATAGTCATGTTTGTTCTTGCTCGGTGCCACTCGCTCTTGGTCTAAGACCGTTGCCGGCGATTCTTGCAATAGTTTATCTGCTTCTCGCAGCAAGGCTTTTCGTGCGTTGACGTAAATGGTTTCTTGCGATTCCTTAGCCATCCGCATACGGCAGGTGTCCCACATATAGATTTGACAATTTGACCATTTACTATTTGACCATTGTGCTACTGCAGGTAGGCAGAGCAGGGACAGGAGGAAGAATAGGGAATAACGGCGTATCATAGTATTTGTTTTTTGATAACTGTCTTGTCGGGGGTGGTGTAACGGAGGATATAGCATCCGTGCATAGGAAGGGAGATTTGTCGGGCAGCATTCTGCTCTGTCCATTGTGCGAGCAGGGTGCCGTCCATCGTATATAGGCTCACTACGCGGGGAAAATCGGAAGTCTCGGGAGCGGCAGTAGGGGTATCTTGGTTATGCCGCTGCAAAAGTTGGGCCAGATAGAGTGATGCGGGCTCTAAGCCATCGGTGTTCTGTCCCTCTACATATCCGATGGGGAAATCGGATGCACTAACAGGCTTGCCGGTAATCTTCTTGGCATGGCATCCGATGGCGTAGTTCTGCGCGGTGGGCGGTTTCTGCAAGCCTATTGTCCCGTAGTCTTCATCCACATCGCAGTTCCAAAGCACGGAGTGTACGGCAGACCATCCGTGTCCCGTACCCATTGCCACACGGTTGTATAATCCTAAGACGAACTGTCGGCAGAGGTTGACCTCCTGATGGCCATCGTAGAGCATCCCTTGCGTCCATGCGCGGTGCCCTTCGTTGGCGTTCTGCACGCTATCGGAGACACAATGGAGGAAGACATTACCACTGGTGCCGCTGGTGCCATTGCTGATGTAATGGTGTCGTCCGTTGCGGGCGTAGCAATCTTGGAAGAGGCAGAGTTGGGTATGGAGATAGGTGTTGAAGTTGTACATCCGTTCACCGGTAACGATGCCCACGGGGTCTAAGGCTTGACAGTCGCGAAAGGTGCTGCGCCGACACGCCTCGGTGATGATGCCCGACTGTCCGAACCCGACAAAGGTGCAACCTTTCGCCCATGCGTTCTCTATGCTGCGAAAGCGCACCGCCTGCCAAGCGTGGTTCTCATCCGTACCACCGGCACTCTCTATCTCAATGCGTATGTCCTCGATAGCCGATTCGGTGTAGGTGCCGTTCAGGTTGGGGATGTAGCAATACGATTGGCTGAGGGAGCGATTGAGGGTGTAGAAGACAGGTGCATCGAGCGTGAGTCGGTTGCCGTCTATGTGTCGGATATAGCGATGATAGGTGATGGGATAGTCTCCTTCGTTCCATCGTTCATCCGCCTCCTCGGGTGCAGAGGGGTCGGGATAGGGCACGCCGCCACGGTTGACGGCATTGAGCCACGCGGAGGAGCATGGATGGAAGATGATTATCTCATCGCCCGCGTGGTAGGCGGAAGCATCCGCCACAGTGATGGTATCCCGACCTGTCGGGACTACGGGGTCTGTGATGTCTTGGCGTGTACCGGCTTTCTCGGTGGCACCCCATACGCGCTTCGTGCGGTTGCCAATGACGACCACATCGCGCTGGTGGGGTGTGTCGCCCGTGGCGTAGATGACCGAACCGTCCTCCTCATCGCCTTCCCCGCGGAGCACCACGCCGTTGTAATCGATATAGATGGTGCCACTGACGGGGTATCGCCCTGCTTTCAGCAGCAAAGCCCCTCTGTGTCCGTTCGCATCCAAGGGCAGTGTGCCGACCGAATCGATAGCGGCTTGGATATGGGCGGTGTTGTCGCCCTGAATAGGTGAGATAGTCTTGACGGTAGGCACATCGGGCAAGTCTAAGTCAGCACCGTGGTAGCCGGCGTGGCTGAAATCGGGCAGGAGGAAGCCATCGGCATCGGGATGGCATACCCATGTGCCTTGCTCAGACTGAAACAGAGCCGACTGCCACGCGGCTACGGGAGAAAATGCCGTAACCGCGTAGCAGAGCCAAAAAATGATTATCCGTCTTCTCATTTGCGAAGTCCGATGTTATCCCCGTCAGTGCCTGCCCCATAGAGGCTTGACTTGTTGCTCAGACGGAAGGATTTCTTTTCAAACTTGGGTTTCTCCTCTGTGGTGTTGGTTGCTTTCGCACCGGCGGAGGTAGTGATTTTGCCGCAGAGATAGACGCAGCATCGGTCGGCAGTTTGGTTTTTGCCGCTGAGGCGAATCACATGCTTGCAGGCGGAGTTCATAAAGATAGTGTTGGTCAGAGAGACATGCTTGATGCCCGTTTGACGAAGCATGGTCTGGTCTTCGCGGTCGTTGACCTCGGTGAAGACGCAATGGTCAATATGCAGCGTACCGCCGGAGGTGGATTCATCCTGTCCCAATCGCGTATAGTCGAGTGCCCACTGGGTGAAGGAAGCGAAGACGCTGTTCTCCAGCCATACCACCTCGGCATTGTACAATCCTTTCTCCTCTTTCTCCTCCGCCAACGCAAGTCCGCGATAACAATCGTGCAGGTAGGAGTTGCGGATAACGATAGAATCGGCAAAAGTGGACTTGTATGCCTTAAAGACCGCGCCGCCTTCCGTAACATGGAAGCCGTAGATTTCACAACCATCCACTATCAGACTATAGTTAGCGGCATTCTCTTTGTTGGGCACAAAGCAGTATTTCGCGGGATTCGTCTCGTTGCGGTCGCCCACGATAGCGATGTTCTGCAGCGCGAGTCGGGCATCTCCTATGATTTCGAATGCTGCCATGGTCGAAGACTCGCCATTGAGCACCAGCAGGGGTTTTGCATCGGCATTTGCGGCGCGTATGGTCAACGACTTATCGACCTTGATTTTCTTGGTGCACACATACTCTCCTGCGTTCAGCACAATGATATCGCCGGCTTCGGCTTTCTTCACGGTCTTTTGCAGCACATCCGTGCCCGGGTCAAGCGTCCATGTTTTCACCACGGTGCGTGTTACTTTCTTCGGCTCTTCGGGGGTGTACCACGATGGTCCGCAGTTCTGAGCGGTAGCCACCTCCATACCGTCTAACACGCTCATGTCTGCACCGACTGCGTTTACAGACGGTTGGGGCATGAAATAATCGTGCCAGAAAGCGGTAGAGACATTCTTGTCAACGGATGCCTCATCGTAACCATTGCGCGTGAAGAGGACATTATCGTCAAGGCGTACATCATAGTCTGTGTCGTAGGCTTTGGTTACGTAGTCCGCAGTGGGGCAATAGACTACGTTGTGATGGATAGTTACGTTCTCGGGCTTGTCATCGCGTTCACGGAAGCCCTTGCCCACACATAGTTCGATAGGCGATGCACAACTGACGAAGGTGTTGTTGTGTATATCCACATCTTGCACTTTGTGGTATCCGTTGAGTGGTGTCTCTTTGATGGCATTCATGATGCTCAGTGCTGCTCGGAACTCCTTGCCGGCGAGTTTGTAGAACAGGTTGTTGTAGATATGGTGCCCCGCATTCACCACGCGCACCCCGCCGGTATGCTTCTTACCGTTGCCATTGAAGAAGTTGTCGTGCACGATGTTGCGGTCGCCATGCCGGAGCACCAGTGCGCCCTCACACTCGAAGAACGTGTTGCCTACTATCTCGTTCTCACAAGACTTGATGCTGACAATCTCCACCTCGCCATCGCAATGCTCGAAATAGTTACCGATGAGCAGGGTACGGGAGTTGGATTTGGAAACCTGACTGGTACCGATTCGGATTGTCTCGCCACCATTGGAGCCCAGCGGGCGGCGATAACCGAAATAGTTGCGGTAGATACGATGATGGTTGTCTTGGCTGAGCGAGTCGTTAGGCCAGACGATGAAGGTCGTACCTTGGTTGTTCTTTCCTGCAAAATAGCAGTGTTCTACTGTGTTGTATTGTCCCCATAGTCCTAACCAACAGGTCTTCTCCGTTTTGTCTGAGGGATTGTAGTCTTTCACCACACATTCGCTCACCGTAGAGTGGAAAGCATAGTCGGTAGTGCTCGTGCGAAACTCTATCACGTTCTTGGCACAGCCATTCTGAAAAACAAGTCCCTCCACCCGTATCCATTCGCCGGAGAATCGGATGCCGGAGTTGCCTTCCATAGTCGTCTTACCTTTTTCCTCTACGGTAACCGTAATAGGGGCTTCTTCCGTACCGTGTGCCCGCTTGAGCGTGAGCGCGGCATCCGTCCATACTCCGCTACGGAGCACGATAGAATCGCCAGCTACCACCTTTTTCGCTGCCGTCTGAAACTCCTCGGCGGTATTGACCTTATAAATCGTGGCATTCGCTACCACAAATGCGCCTACAAGCGCCAAAAGACTGAATGTTCGTTTCATGGTCGTTTATTTTTCCCAAATAATATCAAATGTGGTTTCATAGGTTTTGCCGGTATCAGCATTGGCTTTCACGCCGATTATTTTTATGATACCGTTCTTACCGGTCGTGTTATTGCGCACCCATCCCCATGCGTAACTATGGCAACTGAAATGGGATGAGCCGGCAGCATCACGGTCCGCATCAGACTCGTACACGCGCGGTGCTTTGCCGGTAGGCTGGTCGATACCTTCAAAGAACGCATCATCCAATTTGATAATCATACCTTCTTCATAGGCATCAATCACCGCTTTATGCAGTTCTTTGTTCGGGTCAAGCACACGGAAGAAGCACTCTGTCTTGTAGAACTCGCTCCACGCATTGGGATCAGCGGCTGTGATACTGGTACCTTCGCACTTGTAGTTCTTGAGCGTGTTGGTTGCGTTGCTCGGGCTATACAACTGGGCATACCCCGTGTTGTCGTATAGGAAGAAATCGATAGCCGTCATCTGGTCTTGCGCATCGCAACTGCTAATCACCAAGCCCTGATCCGCATCGAAGAAGGCTTCCTCGGTACCGCCACTGGCAACACGCGCCGACAAAGTAACTCCTTTGTATGCAGTATATCGAGGCTCGTTGGGGTCGCTTATCACCTCAAAATCCTCCACAATAATCAGTTCTTTAGTCTCGTAGTAGAATGCGCGTAGCGGTGCCTTGAACGGACCATCGAAATAGTTGCTCGGCACGTCAAACTCAATCGTGTTGTCGTTCTGCAAACGGATGTCGGCTTTCAGGTCGCCTATGTACAAAGCGTCTATTAGTTGCAATCGGATTCCCTCTATGCGGGCAGGCTGATACTTAGTCAAGGAGGTGGGGCATTGGGTAATCTCAGGCTTTTGCTTCACGATCACAAACGTTGCCCCTTCCGGTCCGAACTCACAGGTCTTCTCCCCGTCAAAATAGGTAAACCGCAACGTAACCGGCTCTTCTTCATCTCGGAAGGGCACTTCAAACACCAGTTCGTTGTTTCGTTGTGCCACGATGGAAACCGCTTGACCATCTATCTTCACCTCTTGAATGAAATGCAAGTTCTGCCCCGAGAGCACCACTTGGTCATAGACGGTTGCTTCGGTAGGGTATTCGTCTATCTGCGGTTGGGAGTAGTTCACTCGGAAGGACTCGGTAGTAGTACAGCGTCCTGCGGTATTGCTCACGGTGATAGGACCGCTCTTGGCACCACTGACCACCTCTGCTACCAACTCTTTTTTGGAAACCCGATAGGCAATCTTCACCAATGTTTCTCCTATCCATACACTATCCACGCGCGTCAGGTTCTCGCCCTCGATGGTGATTTCTGTTCCGACCTCACCTTCTGCAGGGCTGAAGCCAAAAACGACAGGTGCCAACACCTGATACCCCGAGACGTTTGTCTCCTCTTTGCATGCCACCAGCAAGACGGCAGCAAGCAACACAATATGTACTTTCTTCATAGCCATTAGTATCCAATGTTTTGTGTGATATTCGGGTTGATATCTATCTCTCGTTGAGGAATAGGTAGCAACAATAATTTTTTAGTCAAGGTAGGTACGCTTACAGCCTCGTAGTAGGTCTCTGTAGCCCAGTGATTATTCATGACCTCCAAGGCACGGTCTGTGCGAATCAGGTCGAACCAGCGTTGGTTCTCAAAGGCAAACTCCAGCCGTCGTTCTTTCTCGATTAACATTCGCATGGCATGCTTGTTCGTGCAAGAACTCATGTCCAACGGGAGCAAGCCGGCACGCTCGCGGATACGATTCAGGTATGGCAGTGCCTGCTCGGGACCCTGCTGCTCGTTGAGCACCTCGGCATAGAGAAGCAGAATATCCGCATAGCGCAGGATAGGCCAATCGACATCGCCATCGTTCTTCAGCACAACCTCGCACCAGTATTTCCGCACCCATCGGCGGTCAACGGTCGTTCCGTTGTCGGTGTTCACGTAGTTCAGTGCCAGACAGACATCCTTTCGCTCATCGCCTGCCTCGTAGGCACTGACGAGGTCATCGGTCGGATAGTTGTAGCCCATACCGCTACCATTGATGACATACGCACCGCTCTGCAAAGGTGCAAAATAGTTGGCAAACGGCGAGCCTAAACCGATACCGCCGCCAGTGTAACGGATGGTGAACAATATCTCGGAGTTGAGTTCGTTGGAGATATCAAAGACTGCCGCGTAGGTTGATTGCAAATCAAAACCACCGTGGGTGATGATATCGCTGAGCAACGCCTCAGTCTCTTCATCGTAGAACCCCTCCGTCATACGCACTTTTGCCAATAAGCCTTTCGCCGCCCATGCGGTGGCACGTCCTTTTTCGGAAGGAGCATACACTTCCGGCAGAAGGGTGGATGCCTGCTCCAAGTCCTCATGAATCTGCTGATAGACGAGGTCAACAGCACTACGGTCGTACTGTTTCGCCTGCTCGGCAGAGATACGCTCCGTGATGATAAACACGGGGCCAAAGAGACGGACAAGATTGAAGTAGTGGTGCGCACGGATGAAGCGCACCTCGCCCTCGTATTGGTTGTGCAAGGCTTCGTCTGTTACCACGTCTATATGTGCCAACACGGAGTTGCAGCGGGCGATGTTGTTGTAGGTCGCCAACCAATACTGATAGATATTGTCGTCCGTTGTCTCAATGGAAGATTGGTCATAGTGCAAGATGGCGGTATTCGATACACTGGAAGTGGAAGTAGTATAGAATCGCGCGTTATCGCTACGCGTCTCCGTGAACATCCATTCCTGCAACATAGGGGTTTGCAAGCCGTTGTAGCATGCCACGACGGCGGCATTCAGTTCGGCTGCATCTTGGTAGAATGCTCCTTCACCTATTTCGGATATGGGCTGTCTGTTCAGGCTGCAACCGTTCAATAGCACTCCAAATGCGAGTACTATTGTGAAGTTGAGCGTTGAGCGTTGAGAGTTTAGAGGTAAGCGTTTCATAAACATATAAACATATAAACTTATAAACTAATAAACTATATCAGAATACTATTTCCAAGCCTATGGTGTAGGTACGTTGGATAGGGAATCCGCCGCGCTGATAGCCGCTGACCAGCGGGGATGAATACTGACCGGAGGTATAACGTGCCTCGGGATTGATACCCCGATAGCCTTTGCTCCATATATACGCTAAGTTCTGACCACTCACATACAAGTGGATACTCTGCATTTTCGCGGCGCGGAGCATCTTTTTGTCGAAGGTATATCCGATAGTTACATCCTTGAGCGCTGCATAACTCGCATCCTCTATCAGGTAGTCAGTCAGTTCCCATCCGATGCCATCGCCACGATAGACCTTGCCATCGGCACCGAGGGTAACAAACGTAGGTGTCTTGCCGTCTCCCGGGTATTCGGGGGAGATATATCGGTTCGTCGTATATGCCTTGTTGATCATCTTGGTCTCGTTGTAGTAGCCATCGCCATTGAGCACCTTCACGCCTCCTACTCCCTGAAGCATGAACGAGATATCCACTCCATAGAAGTTGAAACTATTGGTCATGCCCCATGTGATAGTGGGGAAGGGGTTGCCCAGCGTGGTACGGTCGTAGGCATTGATGATGCCGTTCTTGTCTTGGTCCACCACTTTCAGTGTCCCCGGTCGAACGGTTTTCCCGACAAGGAACACCTCGCTGGGGTCTCGTCCGTCTAAGAACGCATCTATCTCCTCTTGGCTGGTCCATACGCCGTCCGTTTCGTAACCGAAATACTGGATACTCGGACCGCCCACGATAGCGGCATAGACCTCCTGCCGTTCACCAAAACTAAGCAAGCGGTCTTGTCCGCTGCCTAACTCCAAGAGGCGGTTGCTATTGGTCGCCAAGTTGAGGTTGGTCTGCCACGTGAAGTGCTTACGCTTGATATTCATCGTGTTGATTTCCACCTCTACACCCGTGTTACGCACTTTGCCGATGTTGTTCCAATATGTGGAATAGCCTGTGATCGCCAAAGCAGGTTGCTTGAACAAGAGCGCTTTCGTCTCGCTATAGTACCAATCGACGGTAAGATTGACGCGGCTCTTGGCAGCGGAGAAGTCGAAGCCCACATTATATTCACTGGTCTGCTCCCACGTGATGGCTTTGTTTCCCAAGACGGAACTTGTGTTCGCCAAGCCGGACGTGAGCACGTTGTCCACGCCAAAGGTGTAGTTAGCAGAAGTGAGTTTGTCGTAGGCGGCATAGTTGGTAATGTCGTTGTTGCCGGTCATACCCCACGAGGCACGAATCTTGAGTTGGTTGAGCCATGCTTGTTCTTTGAGCCACGGTTCTTCACTCATGCGCCATCCGAGGGAGACGGATGGGAAACATCCCCATTGGTTCTCAGGTCCGAACTTGCTACTGCCGTCTGCGCGCACTGCCACAGAGAACAGATAGCGCCCATCGTAAGAATAGTTGACACGTCCGAGTACGGAGAGCAGCAACTCATCTTCCTCCTGTGTGTAGGTACGCATCGTGCCGTCGGCATCAAACTGCGTGATGTCGCTCGCTGCATTGATAGTATGGATATAGTCGGTAGGGAAGCCCGTGCCCTTGATACCTGCGTAACTATACTTCACCATATTAGCAGTATAGCCCACCATGGCTCCAAACTCATGCTTACCCCACGTGTTGGTATAGTTGAGCGTGTTCTCGCTCAAGAGGTCTATCGCCAATCGGTTGGTATAGAGCGCATAGTTGGCATCGCCGTCTGCCTTGGCATTTTGATTGTGGTACACGTTGTAATCGCGATAGCGCACATAGAAACCGTCGCTGGTACGGAAAGTGAGACCCTTGCAGAACTCTATCTCGAGATAGGCATTGGTATTCAGGCGGAAGTCTCGTGTGTTGCGCGTCTCGTTCTCGATGACGCAGGCGGGGTTGTTGTTGTTAGTTCCCCACGGTGAACAGGTAGCCACCGTACCGTCCTCCAGCGTATATTCCAGGTTATTGAAATGGCGTCCGTGTGCCCATGAGCCGACCGGCTGCCCTGTCATAGCAGCCGTCTCCTCCGTATGCTTCACAGGCAGCCAAGAATAGGTGCGATAGAAATCAATGAAGTTGGTAGCAGGCGATTCGCGGTTGGTGTAACTCGGTGCAAAGTTCACGCCCAACTTCACATGTTTGCTCAATTGAGCATCCAACTTGGCACGGACATTGAACTTATCGTATTTGGAATGCACCATGATACCTTGGTCGGAGGTGTAGTTGCCGCTCACATAGTACTTCACGCCGTTCTTTCCACCGCTGACGGAGAGTTGCACATTGGTGATATTCGCTACGTCGCGCAACGCCTCGCGCTGCCAATCGGTATAGTTGTCAATGCTGAGCCACGACAGTTCGTTCTGGATGGGACCTGCGCCGCCCAACTCTTTCTCTTGCTGCAAGAGGCGCACATAGTCGTGGGCATCGTAGAGGTCGTGCAGTTGGTACGCCTGCTTGAATCCCGTGTATGCCTTGATGGTATATTTGGGTTTGCTGACCGAGCCCGACTTGGTGGTTATCAGGATGACACCGTTGGCACCACGGCTACCGTATATCGCCGCCGAGGCAGCATCTTTGAGCACCTCAATGGACTCTACATCGTTCATATCGATGAAACTCAGTCCTTCCTCGGTAGGGTATCCGTCTATCACCACCAGCGGTTCGTTGCTGGCAGAGAGGGAGCCCATGCCGCGGACACGAATCTGCGGTGCTGCGCCTGCTTCGCTGGACGTGTTGTTGATTTGAACACCCGCGATTTTTCCCTGCAAAGCCTGGTCCACACGGGAGAAAGCGAGGTTGCTGACACTCTCATCGGAGAACTTGCTGACCGAGCCCGTGAGGTGCGATTTCTTCTGCACGCCATAGCCCACCACAACCACTTCATCCAAGTCTTGGCTGACATCGGTCATAGTCAGGTTGATAATCGTCTGCTTGCCCACGGTAACCTCCTGCGTCTGATAGCCGACATAGGAGAACACCAGCACCGCCGAGGCATCCGGCACGTCTAACACGTATTCGCCATCCAGATTGGTCAGCGTACCGCTGCTTGTGCCCTTCACCTGAATGCTCACCCCAATCATGGGTTCGCCTTGCGTGTCAAGGACACGACCGGTAACAGTCTCAGCCGCCTGCAAACTCATAGAGAGCCATAAGATGGAAACGATTGCTAAGAGTTTCTTCATAGTATCATTTTTTTTGAGTTAAGTATTGAGAGATGCAAGGTCGCACACACTCTTAGTTATCCTACGTATATCTTACGTATATCCTACGTATATCCTACGTATATCCTACGTATTTAACTGCTTTTAAGTCGTGGTCTCCCAAGTGCCACATTACTTATTCATTTTTAAGAACTTCTGTCCATTTCTAATGCAGAGGGTAAAAATTCCCATCTGTATTTCGTGGTGTTCGGCGGCGGAGGGGAAGTCTGCGTATTGGTTATCGGTGGAGGTGTCCGAGTGCCCCCATCGGGGTCCGACCTCTTCTTCCGTTTTCAGAGAGAGCGGGCAGATAGCATCTGCCGCTGTACAAGTCAGGAATCCTAATGCCGCCGCGGTTGTGTTTTTGTACTTCCCTTGGTTAGCGCAGTTGTTCTCCCACTTGATTTCCACGCCGGCAGTATCTGCGATTTTCACACAGTAGTTGCTCTTGTGGTCGGCATCGTTGTAGATGATGTTGTCCGCTATTCGGGTGTTAACGGGGGGCATGGTACAGTCGGTGCTTGAATGGTAGTTGATGCAAAACGCCTCCTTGCAATTCACCATGATATTCCCGTCTATGGTGGCGTTCTTCACTTGGAAATACTCGTTCAACGCGGAGTTCGCTTTCCCGCGGACAAGGCAGATAGCCGCGCGATAACTATTTCCTGCCAAGTCCTGCATATAGTTGCCACGCACCACATGGTCCTCGCCTATGACGCGCACGCCGCCGCTACCTGCTTTCTGCGTCCCGTAGAAGGCGTTTTCCTCCACGGTGCATCCGTTGCCGTGGCGCAAAGTGAGCATGCCCGCGCAGGCATAGAAAGTGTTGCGCCGATAGATGTTGCCGCAGGACTTGTTGCTGATGGTCTCTATCTCGCCATCACATTGCTTGAACCAGTTGTCTTCCACGATACACGCCGCCTGCTGCATGCTCGTGCTGCTATCGCCGATGCGGATGATTTCCTGCCCGTTAAGTTCTTTCCCGTTTTCATCCAGATTGGCAAGCCGATAGCCAAAGAGGTTGTTGTCTATCTGATGGGCGGGCACGATGTCCGTTTCCAGCCACACCACCAGCAGTGTGCCCATGTTGGTCTTGTTCTCAAACAGGCAGTGGTCCACTCGGTGTCTTTGTCCGTATAGCGAGACCCACTTGGTGTCCACCGTGGGGTCAGCAGGGGAGTAGCCGCGTATGACGGTCTCGGTCAGGCGGCAGTTGCGTGAGCCTTTGGCGAAGGTTATCGCATGGCTTTTGCCTGTATAGGTGCCCTCAAAGAGCAGCCCGTTGACCTCTACGCAGGCTCCGTTCACGGTGAGTTGGCTGTTGCCCGTCAGGTGTACCCCGCCCGCGGTGGCGGCACGGAGCACAACAGGCTCCGTTGCCGTTCCCGTGGCAGTGATACTGATTTTTTGGTCTGTCCACACGCCGTCCTGCATCACGAGCGTATCGCCCGCCTGCCAAGTGCCGTTCTTGATGGCAGACGCGGAGGAGACGCTCACTTGGCGAGCATGTATGCCCATGCTGAAGAGCAGCAGGACAAGAAGAAAGACCCTATTTAATTTACGATTAGACAATTTACGATTTACGATTTACAGTGTTGCGCCCATTATGTTGTAGAGCACGCCATCGCGGTCTATCACGAGTTGTCCGTTCAGGATACGCTTCACGGCTTTTGCGCCGGTTGTGGAGCCTTCGATGGCGCTGGGGACATCGCCATACGCTGTGGTAGCGATTTTCCAGATATAGAGCGTACCGCTGTCGGCGTTGACAATACGAATCTTGGTGGGTTGATTGATGTTGAGTTGATATTTCTTCACCATCACGGCTTTGGTGCCGCCAAAGGTTGCTTCGCAATCTTTCCATGTCATCGACTCGTTGTCGAGGTATTGGATGCTCACGTTCTTGTTATCGTTACCCGTGGTCAGCACTACCTCCACGCTACCGACATTGGTCAGCAAGGGAGTGGTTACCATGCCGCCTTGCGACTGCTTGTCCACCACGATACGGTTGGTGTACTTGACTTCGGTGGTCGCATCCGTGATGCTCCCTACGCCGATGAAGGCTTTGGTGAGGATGAAGCCGTTGATGATTGCTGTCGGGAAGTTGCCGGAGGTGATGTCGTACGCGCCACTCTCATTCTTCTGTACGATGTCGCCCCATGTGCCATCGGTGAAGTCGGTATTAACGGTCGCTACCGTGGTTTCGGGTTCTGCGGGTATAGCCTCTACCGCCTCCTCCCACGTGGTGGAGACACGCACGCCGCCGACAAGGAAGTTGGCTTTGCTGGTGCCAGTTGCATAGAAGCAGAGATAACTGAAAGAAGTCTTTGCCGTTCCCATTGTGCTATCCACAGCCGCCGGTGTCTCAGGCTCTGCGGCTCCCAGTTTGGGGTCCACATACAGCGAAGCCGTTGAGTCGGAGAAGTTGTACTTCACCACCACCAGATGCACATCGCTGACGGCATAGGTGCTCTTGCTCCATTGTACATCAGCGCCTTTGCCGCTTGCGCGGGTGATGCCCATGCGGAAGGGGTCGCCGGTTTTTTCGGTATTCCTACCGACCCACACACGCAATGCTGCACCGGTAGCTGAATTTGACAAACCGAATACGGCAGACTGGCTCTGCGTTTGGTTGCCATCGGCTTTGTAGAGATAGGTCAGATAGATGACCTCGCTTGACTGCTTGGTGATTTCCTTGGTGGCAATATACGCGTCGCCTCCTGAATAGTTGCTTTTCAGGGCTTTGCCTTTGTCGGAAAGCGCATACTCGCCGCCTGCGTTTCGGTAGGTCAGCGCCTCGGTCAGCGTTCGTCCATCGCCTGTGGTAACAGAGCCGCTCTGTGTCCAGCCGCTGCCTTCAGCGGTGAGGCTGTCGTAACTAAATGTTTCGTTCACTACGATAGTAGCGTTAGACACTATGGTTGCTGCGCAGAGCGCGAGCGTGAGAAATAGTTTTTTCATAATATGTATGTTTTTAATGTTAGGCATTTCATGTTAGGCATTGCATGTTAATCATTTCATGTTAATCATTTCATGTTAGCCATTGCATGTTGACTTAAACGCTAAACGCAAACAGGAACTGACAAACGCGAAGCGAACAACACGGAGTAACTAACAGGAACTGAAATGAACTGACAAACGCGAAGCGAACAACACGAAGTAAAACTGAGTTACTCTATCTTCTGTCCCATGGGGGTGTAGATGCCTTGCGGGGTGATGATGAGCAGTTGTCCTTGGCGTATCATGAGCCGCGGCTGCGGGGTGTCGGTAGAGATAGTGTTCATTCCTTCGCCGGTGTTGGGGTCGTCGGGATTGGGGTCTCCCGGGTCGGGTTCTGTGGCAGCCGTGTATGCCAGCGCATCTGCCCACGTTTTTGCTACTCGGATGCCGCCGATGAATGCCATGGTCTTCATCTGTCGGAAACTGATGGCTTGCAGGTCTGCACCTCCGTTCGCATCGTTATCGTTTGCCACTTGCAGCAACGCGCTGTTCTCTGCCTCGGTCTTGCTCAGGTCGGGGTTGACATAGAGAGCGAACTCATCGGCATCCGAACTGCTGGAGGTGCTTCCGTTGATATAGCGCACCACGAGCAACGCCGTGGAGTCTTTGGGTTGCGGTGCACTCCATGCCACTTCGCCCTCTTTCTTCACGATACCGAACCGGATGGTATCATGCTGAATCATAGCGGATACGATACCCCGCACGGTCGTGTTAGAACCGTTAGAGGCTCCCTGCTTGATATAGCCGAAGAAGGACTTGCCCGTGGTGGAGGGGTTATGGCGCATGTTGACCATCATCGCGGTGTACACCGTATCGCCGACGCCTAACTTGCTGCCGGTGAAGGGCAGCACCGTGGTGCGGTTGTTGTCGCCGCTAATCTCCTGTGCGATGGAGTCGAGCGCGAGCACATGCCCTTGGTTAGAGCCGCCGTAGTTGGCATAACTAAGAGTGGTGTCGCCTACAAGCGGGCTCTTACCGCCTTGGTTGGCAGTCTGGGTAGAGAGCACCCATCCGCCTTGCCCTTCCAACTCGGTGCCTGCCTCGTAGCGGAAATACTCGGAGAGATAGACATTGGGGTTCTTGGTGGTGAAAGCGAGCGAGATAGCGGGATTCGCCTTACCGTCTGCTACGAAAGCCCCCTCGGGGATGGTGAGCGTGTAGTCGGTCTCGTCTGCCAAAGCAACGGTGAAATGTACCGCGGCGCCGTCTATTGTACTCGGCACCTGCTCACCGTTCAAGGTCGCCTTGCCTGCGCCGGCAGCTACGGCTTTGTTGAACGTAACGCTCACTATTTCTCTCGTGGGCGCCACATAGGCGTTCTGCGCGGGGTCGGTGCTGACCACGTTGAGCCCGTCAGCCGCCATGCCCAACGCCTCTTCCCACGTGGTGGCGATACGCAAGCCGCCAATCTCCGCGCCCGTACCACGCTGGCGCAGACCTATACCGCGTACGATGATGTCGCTCTTGGAAGTAACATCCGTCTCACTGACAAGGTAAGCATTGGCTGCCTCGGAGGAAGTGGGATTCGGATTGATGAAGAGTTTCACACTATCGTTGTTGCCACCCGGGTGGTATTCATACTTGAACACGAGGAGCACAGGGGTATTCAGTTCCAAGTCGTCCGACCAACCGCCGGTAGGCGAGGAAGAGTTCTTGCTGATACCCATCTGCACCTTGGTGCCGTTCTTCTTGAGGAACACGCGTCCACGAACAGAAGAGCTCGTTACCGAACCTTCCCACACCAAGAAATCGCGTCCGCTGGTGTTCGCCGCCGAGAGGGGGTTGAAAATCATAGCGGCGTACATGTCGGTGGTATCGCGTGCGCCCAGCGTGTCGGTATAATAAACAGAGATGCGCTGCGAGCCGCTATCGGCACCCACGGCGGCATCCAATACCGCCACCTTGCCTTTTCCCGAAGCCACATAGCCCGGGTAGGTCAACTGCTTGTCCGCCACCTGCGGCGAGGTGCCTTTCGCATCATCTGCCTTGAGGCTCACCATCCATTTGCCCGGCTCCACGCCGTTGGTCGTTTGCTCAAGGTTGCCCACGGGATAGTTGAAGTTCTCCTCCAGAATCACATCGGCATGTGCTACATTCAGGCATACCAACAGCCCGAACAATAATGAAGAAATCTTTCGCATAGTCATTAGATTTTTAGTTAGTATATATAGTTATTCTCTGTTTCTTGCTTTCAGGTAGACAGTGCGCCCTGTGGAGAGCCTAAATTCCACCATGTATATCCCCGTACCTAAGCCCCGCATATCGCAGCAAGCCTCGTTCGTAGCAGCCACACACCTGCCATCCATCGACAAGACACGTATTTGGGAGACCGTACCCGCTTTCGGCTCTACGTACAGCACGCCGTCGGTGATATGCACATATCCTTCTTCGGATACTTGATAGAACGAGGTGGCGGCATCGGCTATCGGATAGCGGTCGAAAGTAACCGCGGCAAAGCCCTGCTCGTTGCGCAACCACGGGTCCACATAGAGCGTGTCCATGCCGCGGGTGGTGCTATACACATAGTTGTCGGGACCATAGGTGAGATGCGTGGCTGTGCATCGGCTCGTCAGGCGCAGTACGACCTCGCAGGCATTGGAGGGATTGACCAAGCCCTCCGATACGGGTATCTGCTGCCCGCGCTCATCGAAGAAATAGTCTTTCATATCGCGATTCCACATCACTTCCGGCCATACCATCGGTTGGTCGAAGGTCATGGTGATTTCCGTCTGCTGCGCGTTGTAGCGCACCGACTGCACCTGAGGGGAGGTAATGGGCTGCGTGTATTCGCGTCCGTAGAGGTCGCGCTGGATGATGGTAGCATACTGCCCGTAGAGACGCTCATAGCCGGCATCTTCGTAGTGGCAAGAGTCGTAGCGGATGGGGATGCCGACATTGGTAATCAAGGTGATATCATCGTTCTCGGCGGCTATGCGGCGTTGCACCTCGCGCAACTCGGAGGCGTACTCGCTCGCGCCGCAACCCACATTGATTTGCGACATATAGATATGCTCCACGTTCGGATAGTCGGTCTTCCATGCCCGATAGAGTTGGTCAAATCGCTCTGCATAGGTGTCGTACACGCCGTTTTGGTCGCTCTCACCCTGCACCCAGATGATTGCCCTCACAGCGTCGGCAATCCCTGCCTTGCGGCAGCGATACAGCCCCTCGCCATAGAAAGTGGTCAGGTCAGCATGGTTTTCCTCGTTGGGCAGATTCTGATTCAGCGAACTGCCGCCTATCGCGACATTCAACACCGCCGTGGGCATCTGCTGCTCCTCGAGCAGGATACGCTGCAAGACATAGCCGGAATAGCCGTTGTAGAACAGTTTGCCGTATCCCCAGCCCGTGGAGTTGCTCAGTCCCCAGATGGTATCGCCTTCGTTGTACGCCACCGTCTTCTGCACTGTTCCGAAATTGCGCCAATAGGTATTGGTTACGCCCGGGTTACCCGAAGCCGCAGCCGCACCATTCGACTGCCCCGCTATCAGATACACATCACCCGCGCAGACCTTTTCTGCCAATAGGACGGTGTCGTTGCCGCCATTCGCTACATATACAAAGCGATAATCCGCCGCTTCCGCCTCAATGGCAAACTGCGTTTGGAAAGGCACACCCTTGCTCACCGCCAGCGTCTCACGCTGTTTCTCCACACCATTGCGATAGAGGATGAAGGTCAGCGTACTAAGGTCGCTCTGCTTGGTGGTGCCGGCAATCTGCACCGTGGCTTGGTTGGTGGTGGTATTGCGCGGATAGAGTTGGAGCGTAACAGGACGCTCAGAGAACACAACCGGTACGAAAGTGCCATATTGCACCTCTACCTCAATGGTCTCGCTCAGCGGGTTGGTCCATGTCCATATTTCTCCCGCCTCGTATTCTGCCGCCATATCGCCTGTGGTCTGCCAGTCGGCACCCGACAAGGGACGATAGTTGACGCGCACACCGGTCAAGCCGGTGCTCATCTGCGTGCTCTCGCCAATAGTCAGGGTGTCTTTATAGGCATTGGCATAGCCCTTGAGGACTACGAAACTATCCACTGCGCTGGTGTCGGAGATATAGTGGTCGTCTATCGCCACAATGCGATAGTAGATGGTTTCTCCCTCGTGCGTCGCCTCTATGGCACCGGAGCGCCAAATATCGTCAGCACCTTTGCTCATCGCTACTGTCTCCTCCAAGGCTGACGGAGAACGTCCCCACTCCACCTTGGCTGTGGCAATAGAGCGCGTAGGAACAGGGCTGGTGATGGTAGCCAATATAGAGGTCAGTCGTTGGGTGTCGGGGAAAGGCACCGACCGATAGACTGTACCTATCTCGGGGGCTGCACCCGGGCTGTAGCGCGTGAGCGAAGCATCGTCTATGTAAAGCGAGCCTGTGCCGATATCGCATCCGCTCATTGTAAGCAGGATACGGATATCCTCCGACGGGTCGTTCACCACCACGATATGCTCCGTCCACTCCTTGTTGAACGGACCTGCTATGTATGCCAAGTCTGTCGTGTCTGTCCCGATGACCTTGCTTACCAAGATATTAGCGCGGGTCTCGTTGGCAGACCCTTTCGTCCAGAAACGTAGCACCCCCGCCGTCTCCACTGCGGGAGACAGCACCGTGGCACCGTTGCAACGGTCGCGATCAGCAGTGCGATTGAAGGTAAGACTTCGCACGCCCGTGCCAAAGAGACCATTGTTTTGGGTAGTGCTCGAACCGCCGTTCACGACCGTCCATTGCCCATTGCTATCGAAACCTTCTTGAAAATGATATACTATCGGATCGGGGTCTTCTTGCACCTCGGAGCCCGTATAGTTGACCGCTTCTTCCCACGTGGTCGCCACGCGGATATGGCTGATTGTCAGTTTCGAACCGCCTACTCGCTGCTTGATAGAGATACCTTTCAGGCTGCTTGGGTCGGTTGAGGTATTCGCCGTCTCATCCACGCTCACCATGCGGCTTTGCACCTCTGCGGATGCCTCGCGGTAGCCCAACGGGAAATCTACGAACAAGCTTGCCACATCGTTGCATGCGCCCTCCACAAACTCATACTTGACCACTGCCAAGTAGGTCTTGTTGAGTTCTAAGCCATCAATATACAGAGGCGATGTGCTCGCGCGCGCGATACCTAACTTATAGCCGGTACCCGACTTGCAAGTGAAGACGCGTGCGCGCTGCGTGGTGCCGGTGCTGCCTTCAAAGGTGAGGAAATCGCGGGCATTGGCGCTCGGCTCACTCACATTGAGCAAGAAAGCCAAATAAAGCGCGCCCGACTTATAGGATTTGCGATCGTTGAAGAGTTGGTAGGTAGTGCGGTCAGCGGCAACCGTACTCGGCACAACCACCGACAAGCCACCCTCGCTCGACCATACCCCGTTGGTCCATGTACCACCGTAGTTCTCTTTGGTCAACTCTGTGTTGCCTATCAGCAGTCCGGGCTTTGTCTCGCCCTCTGTCTTGGCGGAAACTGTCCAGCCGCCTTGCCCCTCCAAGGCACTGCCTGCCTCGTAGGCAAAATGCTCCTCGTGAACTACTGCGGCATAAAGATTTTTACCTCCACCCATTACTATTATGCTGATTATCAGCAAAATAGCTGGTTTGAATAATACTATTCTTTTCATGGCATTGTGATTTATATGATTTACAAAACTGGTTGACCAATTCAATTTCGCTGCAAAGATACAAAAAATAAATTGGTTGACCAAACTTTTTCATCATTTTTTTGTATTTTTCGTCTCTATTGCCCAATTCGGCCGATGACCAACAAAGATTTAGATATCCACCTTATATAATAGACTCAAAAAAAATAACCGAAAACATTGCGCGTTTGCGAAAAAAGTGGTACCTTTGCAGCCAAATCGAGAATAAATATGAATAGTTTCGGTAATCGGTTTGTGTTCACCAGTTTTGGGGAGTCGCACGGGCGGGCGATTGGCGGTGTGCTGGACGGCGTACCATCGGGGATGCGTATCGATATGTCATTGATACGCAGAGAGTTATACCGTCGTGCAGGGCGAGGCTTGCAAGCAGGTGTGTCTCAACGAGCGAAGCAGGAGGCGGATGAGGTAGAATGGTTGAGCGGGGTGATAGACGGCATAACGCTGGGGACACCTATCGCTTTTATCATCCGCAACCAAGACGCGCGCCCGGAAGACTATGAGTGGCTGAAACACAACTACCGCGCGGGGCACGCCGACCGGACTTACCAGCAGAAATACGGTATCCGCGACTGGCGCGGCGGCGGCAGGGCGTCAGCACGCGAGACGGCAGGGAGAGTGGTGGCGGGCTGTATCGCCAAGCAACTGCTACGGCTCAAAGGCATCAGCATACAAGCAGAATTGGTGCAAGTGGGCAACGAGACCGACCCGACGCGGTTTGAAGAAGTGATACGGTCGGTGCAAGCCGAGGGCGACTCTATCGGAGGTATTGTGCGCTGTACGATAACGGGTGTGCCCGCGGGAACGGGCGAGCCTATTTTCAATAAGTTACAAGCCGAGCTGGCATTCGCGATGATGAGTATCAACGCCTGCAAGGGCTTTGACTATGGCACTGGTTTTGAGGGAATTAGCATGAAAGGAAGCGAGGCAAACCATATCTCCGGAGGGATAGCAGGCGGGATAGCCGACGGTACGCCCATCATTTTCCGCTGCGTGTTCAAGCCGACAGCCTCCATTGCCAAGATGGGCGTAAAGGGGCGCCATGATGCCTGCGTGGCAGTTAGGGCTGTGCCTGTGGTGGAAGCCATGGGAGCATTGGTCTTGGCGGATATCCTACATTAACTACCGACACACTCTCGCCCTGCTACACACTGTTTCATCACCGCCGATTCATTTTCCAAAAAAGTACGATTTTTAAGATTTCCCCTGCCGCGACCTTCTCGTGTGTTTTTCGCGGGTCTCCCGCGGGTCTATCGCGGGTCGACAGCAAGGAAACAGACCTGCAAAAATGTACTATTATTAAGATTCCCCGAGCGTAAAAAATATTCGAAACGCAACAAAAAAGAGCCCTTCGCAGGCTCTCTTGTGGGCGTTTACGGATTCGAACCG
>JBJECJ010000007.1:0-21417 GCA_051870955.1 Paludibacteraceae bacterium
TTCTTCATCTCGCCGCCGTACCATGTGTTGATGATGACTTGCTCGCGGCTGGTGGTGTTGAAAGCCACGCAGGTCTCGGAGTTGAGTCCCAACTCTTTGTAATTCTCTACTTTTGCCTTCGAAGCGTTGTAGATAACGAAGTTCGGCTCGAAGTTCTCCAACTCCTCAGCGGTAGGCTGGATGAACATGTTGGTAACGAAGTGTGCCTGCCATGCTACCTCTACGATGAAGCGAACCGCCATGCGGGTGTCTTTGTTAGCACCGCAGAAAGCGTCCACCACGAAGAGGCGCTTGTTGCTGAGTTCTTTCTTCGCGATGTCCTTTACGGTAGCCCAAACGGCTTCGCTCATGGGGTGGTTGTCGTTCTTGTAAGCGTCGGTGGTCCACCAAACGTTGTCGTGGCTCTGTGCATCGTCAACGATATATTTGTCTTTGGGCGAGCGGCCGGTATAGACGCCGGTCATCACGTTTACGGCACCAAGTTCGGTCAGTTGACCTTTGTCAAAACCGGTCAGACCTTCTTTGGTCTCTTCTGCGAAAAGCACTTCGTAGGAGGGGTTGTGCAGAATCTCGGTAGTTCCGGTGATTCCGTACTGGGTTAAATCAAGATTTTTCATAATTGTGTTTATTATTTAATTTGTAATGTTATACTTTTTTCGCCCTATTTTAGCGGGTACAAAATTAGTGTATTTTTTTGAAACGGGCAAATTTTTGGCGGAAAACCTTATTTTTGACAAGTTTAGTTGCCAAAAAACAGGAAAATATGCTTAAAAACATATTTTTTCGCAAAATTATTTGGTAGTATTAAAAAAAAGCAGTACTTTTGCACCGTGTTTTTCATGGTATTAGATTTAAGGTTAAGTAAAGATTGGGTTGTCGTGATGACAATCCTTCTTTTTTTATGCAGGTTTGAAGGATAAATGCTTGGTCGTTACGATAAATCGGATTTGGAAGAAGCGGTGCGCGTGCTGCGCATGGGCGGCGTGATAGTGTACCCTACCGACACGGTATGGGGCATTGGTTGTGATGCTACCAACGAGGAGGCGGTGCGCAAAGTGTATGCGCTGAAGCGGCGCGAGGACAGCAAGTCCATGCTGGTGCTGCTGGACGCGCCGGGGAAGTTGCAAGGGTATGTGGAGGAAGTGCCGGAGATGGCATGGGAGTTGCTGGAATGCACGATGGAAGACAAAACACTCAACTCTCAACGCCCCCTGACGATTATCTACCCGGGTGCGAAGAACCTTGCGAAGAACCTGATAGCCGAAGACGGCAGCGTGGGTATTCGGATTACACAGGAGCCTTTCTCGAAAGCCCTCTGCGAGCGGCTGCGGCGACCTGTCGTCTCCACCTCCGCCAACATCAGCGGCGAGCCTGCCGCCAAGACCTTTCGGCAGATTTCCGAAGAGGTGCTGCAGCAAGCCGACTACGTTTGCTTGTTCCGTCGGGATGATGAGGAAGAGAAACAGCCGAGCAGTATCATCAAATTAGGATTGCACAACGAGATACAAATCATCCGACCATGACCGCCCATCGCAAACAACAACTGACGTATATCCTTGCCGACCTCCTGTCAGCGGAGGTGGTGTGGCTTTGTTTCTTGTGGTTTAGATGGCTGGTAAACGACGGTAAAGTGTTTGGTATAGATACTATTCTTATCCCTGCATTCAACTTCTATCCCCCGCTGATAATCTATCCGCTCGTCTGCGTGATCATCTACTACCTGTCTGGCTATTACCTGCGCCCGTTCCGCAAGAATGCCGCTAAGGAGTTTGCTACCACCTTTTGGAGCGCAGTGTTTATCTCGCTGCTTTTCTTCTTTATCATTATTATAGACGATGAAGTAATCAACTACGAGCGGTACTTGGTTTCGCTGGCAGTGCTGTTTATCTTGCAGTTCACCATCAGTTACCTCCCGCGGCTTACCATCACGCTTGTGTCTCGCAAGACCGTTGTCTATCGCACACGTACCATCCACAGCATAGCCGAAGCCAACCGCATACAGAAAGGAATGGTGGAGGAGGTGGTGATTGACCTACCGCAAAACAGTTCCGAACGCACACTCTACACCATCATCAACAGACTTTACCCGCTGAGTGTGGAGATTTCCGTTATCCCGCGCGTGTATGACATGCTCACGGGTGCCGCACGTATCGTGGAGATAGGCGGGCAACCCTTGGTACGTATCACGGAGCATAAGATGAGCGATGCCGAACTGTGTATCAAGCGGGCAGCGGACGTGGTGGTATCATCGTGTGTGCTGGTGCTACTCTCGCCGCTGTATATCCTGCTGTATGTGCTGGTGTATGCCACCTCCAAAGGCAAGGCTATCTATCGTCAGGAGCGCATCGGGCTGCATGGGATTCCTTTCCAAATCTTGAAGTTCCGCACGATGTGCGAAGATGCCGAGCAAAAAACACCCTTGCTCAGCCAAGACAACGACCCGCGTATCACCCGCGTAGGGGCTTTTCTGCGCAAGTATCGGCTGGACGAACTGCCGCAGATGTGGAATGTGCTGCGCGGTGATATGTCGCTGGTGGGTCCCCGACCCGAGCGGGCGTATTTCATTCGACAAATAGAGCAGAAAGCACCCTACTATTGCCTGCTTTATAAGATACGCCCGGGACTGACCAGTTGGGGTCCCGTCAAGGTAGGCTATACCGACACCATAGATAAGATGGTAGAACGGCTCAACTACGACATCACTTACATGGAGAACATGTCCCTCAGACTTGACTTGAAGATATTGTTTTTTACCATAGGAGTAATCATAGATGGCAAAGGAAAATAACAAAACAGCAACTGACTCTCTTACCTACGACCAAGCGATGGCGCGGGTGGAAGCAATCGTGCAACAACTGGAACAATCGGAGGCTATCAGCCTCAGCGAATACAAGCAACTGGCAGACGAAGCCCGCCAACTGCTTGCTTTCTGTCGCAATGAAGTAGAGAAAATCAGCAAAGAGTTTACGGATACCCATTAACTCATCTCCAGCATTCGTCGGATGGGTTTCAGGGCTTGGGTAGCGAGTTCGGGGTTGATGATTATCTCCGGCTGCTCGGTTTGCAAGCAGGCAAGGAGTTTCTCCAACTTGTTCAGGCGCATGTACTCGCACTCGTTGCAATGGCACCCCACCGTCTCCGTGGCTTCGGGCGGCACGGGGATAAACTCCTTATCGGGACAAGCCTTCTGCATCTCGTGCAGGATTCCGCTCTCTGTAACCACAATAAATCGCTTCTGCGGGCTTGAAATAGCAAAGTCGAGCAATGCCTTGGTCGAACCGATTTTGTCCGCCTGCGTCAAAATAACCGCCTTACACTCCGGATGTGCCAGCACTGGTGCATCCGGATTCTTTTTCTTCAAATCAAGAAGCGCCTCCAGCGAGAACCGACTGTGCACATGGCAAGCACCGTCCCATAGCAACATATCCCGCCCCGTAACGCTGTTGATATAGTTCCCTAAGTTCTTATCCGGACCAAAGATAATCTTTGCGTCCTGAGGCAGTTGCTCCACTATCTTGCGCGCGTTGGAGGACGTAACCACCACATCCGTCAGGGCTTTCACCGCCGCCGAAGTGTTCACATACGACACCACCATGTGCTCGGGGTGCTCCGCTTTGAACTTCGCCAAATCCTCCGCCTTGCACGAGTCCGCCAGACTGCACCCTGCCGCCATATCCGGTATCAGCACTATCTTGTCGGGGCATAGTATCTTCATCGTCTCGCCCATAAAGTGCACACCGCACATCACAATAATATCCGCATCCACCGTGGTGGCTTTCTGCGCGAGCGCCAGCGAATCGCCTATGAAGTCAGCCACATCTTGTATCTCAGGGCGAGTGTAGTAGTGCGCCATGATAATCGCATTCTTCTCTCGACAGAGTTGACGGATTTCGTCTTTTATCATATTATTATCTTTTTAATTAAAATTCTTTTGATTATATTATTGTGTTCAAATAGTTCATAAACCACAAAACACAAAGATTTTCAATGCTTTTTGGTATATCATCGTTTGTAGATGAAAAGTAGAACGATTTGAAAACTCCTGCTTTCTAAACGTCTTAAACAACCTTTCAACATCTATTGTAGAAAACTTGTTCAAAGCCACTTTTTCCACTTGAAATACAGCAAGATAGCCACCGTGAACACCACCATCAGCAGGATGGCAAACGGGTAGCCTAAGTACCAGTGCAGTTCGGGCATAAAATCGAAGTTCATACCGTACAGGCTCGCCACCAGCGTCGGCGGCAGGAACACCACGTTCACCACAGTGAATATCTTGATAATCTTGTTCTGCTCGATGTTAACCAAACCGAGGAAGGTATCTTGCAGGTAGTCCAAGCGGTCGAATCCGAAGCGCGTGTAGTCGAACAGTGAGTTGATATCCTTGATAATCATCGTCAGTCGCGGCTGCAACTCAGAGGGGAAGAAATCGCATTTGAGGAAGTTGCTTATCACACGCTGTTTATCCATGATGTTCTGTCGGATGATAGTAACCTTCTCCTGCAAGTCCTTGATTTGTATCAGCACATCCTCGTCCACGCTGCCGTTGTGTCCGGTCAGTTTCTGAGACAGCGTGGTAATCATGTCCGTTGCGTCCTCAATCATGTCGGCGTCTTTCTCCACACGTGTCTCCATCAGCGCCACCAGCACATGGTAACCCGTGGGGAAATTACGGGTGTTCACAAACATCTTCTTCACCGTCTCGTTGAACGATGCCAACTCCACGTCGCGGCTCGTAACCAGTATGCTGTTCTTCAGAATGAAGTTCACAGGCTCCATCTCGTAGTTGGCAGTCAGGAAGTTGCTGTTTGCCACGATAGAGTCGTCGGTTTGTATGTATCGCGACGACATCTCAATCTCTTCCATCTCTTCATCTTCCTGAATATCAATCTTCAGGAAACCCTCCAGCGTGTCCTCCGTCTTGTCGCTTACGTCCAACAAATCTATCCAGATAATATCTTTCTTATCCAGTTCTTTCAGCGCGTTGATGGTCTTTACCACCTTTATCTTCTCGCTGTCTTTATAGAATATCCTCAGTTCTGCCATGGTAATTACTAATTAAGAATTTTGAATTAACTTTGTCAATTCCACAAACTCCTCCACACTCAGTTGCTCCGGGCGTTTGGTGAAGATGGGGTCTTCCAGTATGGGATTACCTTTGCCCGCCAGCGCTTGCAGCGAGTTGCGCATCTGTTTTCGTCGCTGGTTGAACGCAGTCTTCACCACCTGCTTGAACAATGCCTCGTCGCACCCCAAGTCCTGCCGTCGGTTGCGCGTCATGCGGATAACCGCGGACTTCACTTTCGGCGGAGGGTTGAACACATGCTCATCCACCGTGAACAAATACTCTATATCGTAGTATGCTTGCAGCAACACCGACAGGATACCATAGGCTTTGTTGCCCGGCTTCGATGCCAACCGCTCCGCCACCTCTTTCTGTATCATCCCCGAGCAGACGGGGATACGGTCTTTATTCTCCAACACTTTGAAGAATATCTGACTGGATATGTTGTAGGGATAATTGCCTATCACGCAGAACTCCCCGTCAGGGTACAGCGTAGTGAGGTCGAGTTTCAGAAAATCACCTTCTATCAGGTGCAGTTCAGGGTACCACTCTCTCAGATAAACCACACTCTCGCGGTCTATCTCTATGGCAGTCAAGTCTATATCGGGATTTTTCAGTAGAAACTGCGTGAGAACCCCCATACCCGGTCCTATCTCCAGAACTCTTCCGGAGGAGATGGTCTCAGCAATCCGTTGGGCGACACTCAGGTCCTTCAAGAAGTGCTGACCCAAAAATTTCTTGGCGCGTACTTGTTGCATTCTCTTGGTGATAATCGTCCATAACCTAATTGTTCAAATTTTTCTTCATCTGCTTGCATATTTCCGAAAATTATAGTAATTTTGCAAGCGATTTCATTTCGGCGGCAAAATTACTACTTTTTTTTCAAAAATGCAAGCATTAGCGCGATTTATTACAAAAATTATTGATTTTTTCTATCTCCCTTTCCGCAAGTTCATCCCCGAGCAGTTGTTTCGATATGCCGCTTGCGGCGGGGGGAATATGGTGCTGGACTGGGTGCTGTATTTCTTGATTTACAACTACGGCGTAGGGCACGACTTGCAGTATTTCACCCTCTGCGGCTTCGAACTGTGCATGACCCCGCATATCCTCACGCTCTGCATCGTCTTCCCAATCACCCTGCTGACAGGCTTTTGGCTCAATAAGTACGTTACCTTCACCCAATCTTCCCTCCACGGATGGAGACAGTTTGGACGCTATATCCTTATCGTGGCGCTGAACCTGATGGTGAACTATTTCGGCTTGAAACTCTGCGTAGAACTCTTGGGCTGGTATCCCACGCCCAGCAAGATGTTCATCACCTGTATCACGGTGGCAATCAGTTTCATAGGGCAGAAATACTTCTCCTTCCGCTAAACTCTCAACCCTCAACTCTCAACTCTCAACTCTCAACTCTCAACTCTCAACCCTCAACTCTCAACTAAACATGCGCAAAGACATCCTTTATTCATGGCTTACCATCGCGTTGGTAGGAATGGTAGCGGCACTATCTGGTGCCCTGCATCGGCTCTCTATGCCGCAAGTGCTCTGTAAGGAATATACTTTCGAGAAGGTGGCATACCTCGCAGAAGGGCAGGAGAACAGCCTCACGTTCTCCATCCGCTATGCCTACCCTGTGGCTGTCAATGCTTCCGATGAGGTGCTTGCCAAACTGCAACGTGCCGTCTGTCAGACGGTCTTGGGCGACGCTTTTCTCGACATGCGCCCGCAGCAGGCGATAGAGGCGTATGCCGCCATGAAGCACAACGAGTATATCCAAAACAACCTCCCGCTCCTCCAAGAGTGGGCTATCGACCACGAGGATGAACCCCTCGGCGAAACCCTCTTCAACGAAGAACTCCTCATCTCCGCCACACCAATAGGCAACCTCACCGGCAACTCTCAACTCTCAACCCTCAACCCTCAACTCTCAACCCCCTCCCTCTGGAGTTACGCCATAGACGTCTATGAGTACAACGGCGGCGCCCACGGAAACCGCTATCTCCTCATTCAGAACTACGACCTCCAAACGGGCGACGCAGTGAGCGAGCAAGAACTCTTCATCGACGATTACTACGAACCGCTGAAAGCCCTCCTGCTCGAAGCCCTCATCGCGCAGACCGACGAAGCAGAGACCAAAAAAGACTTGCGCCGACTGGGCTACAGCGTCGCAGACGTAGTGCCCAACGAGAACTTCTACGTAACCCCCGAAGGTATCACCTACGTCTATAACCCATACGAGATAGCCCCCTACGCCATGGGCTGCATCCAAATCTCCCTCCCGTGGGACACCGTCCGCCATCTGCTGAGAAACTAAAAAAATAATGGTAATGATATACAAGTTGACCCAAATTATTTATCAAACGATAGCCCCAACGGGGCGACATAAACAAGCGTAGGGACTTGTCCCTACGTAAAATAGCACCCCTCTAATGTAAGCCCCAACGGGGCGACACACACTAGCGTAGGGTGAAACCCTACGTAAAAGGGAATCATCCGCAATGCAAGCCCCGAAGGGGCGACATAACTAAATTTTGAATCGCCGGGTCAACATGTATATCATTGCTAAAATCTTTGATTTTTGGGGTGGATTTTGGGAGATTTAGAGGGTCTCCCCCTCCTTTCCCCCTCTCCTTTTCTTTTCTTTTCTTTTCTTTCCCACCTCTCCCTTCCCTCTCCCTCCCCCCTTCCCTTCCCCTTCCTTCCCCCTTCCTCCCCCCTTCCCTTCCTTCCCCCTTCCTCCCCCCTTCCTCCCATTCTATCATCAGCCGTCTCAATCGGTTCCTGCTCGGTTCCTGCTCGGTTCCTGCTCGGTTCCTGGAGCAGACTCCATCGAGACTTTACCGAGACTCTATCGGGACAATCAGGACCCACCCGGAACAACTCGGGGACACAACCGACAATGTGTTCTCCCCCCTTTTTCTGACTCCCTATCCTATTAAAAGAAACTTTTTTTCACACCCCCCTTGCACATGTGAAAAAAAGTTTGTACCTTTGCAGCGCGAGTCCACAATGGGGGTCTGCGAGTGGCGGCGCAGTTGTACGCTCCGCTGCGAACAAATCATTCGGTGGGCAAGCAGACATGTTGAAAAAGGCGTTTGTTGAAGCGCTGTTCTGATGCTTGAATCTCGCAAGTTCAATGTATTTTTCTTCAGAGCACACGCAACGATGAATGTCCTCGTGGTGTAAATTTCCGTATTCTTGCCTTGGGTAGATTGTACCCGCATAGGTGGTTGAAAGTGCATGTATTACACAAATATCTGTACTTGTGGTTATTTATATCGGCGTGGGCTTCGCGTTGTCGTTCTTAAGAAAAAGGCAATGCGAGAGCCTCAAGCATGGGAACGACATCAATGGAACTCCCACGCTTTTTTGTATCTATGTCTTGGGTGCAGCCCATATTTTCCGAATCTATCGGGAACTTATCAAAGCGCACCGTCATCCCAAAAAATTACTTATCCGCATAGTAGGAGTCCCTATGCAACTAATAATGTTTTCTATGAAAAAACATCTTCTCTCGCTTTTGGTGCTCCTAATGACCACCCTAAGCACCTACGCCTACGACTTCCAGTCCGGCGACCTCTACTACAACATCACGAGTGAAACCACCGTGGAAGTTACTTATCAAGTGTATGATAGCAAAACCAACTATCAAGGTTTATCTACTGCCACCATCCCTGAAACCGTTACCTACGATGGCACTACCTACTCCGTAACAAGCATCGGAGATAAAGCATTCTACTATTGCTCCGATCTTACCTCCATTACCATTTCAGAATCCATAACGAGCATTAAGGAATATGCGTTCTATAAGTGTACATCCCTAAGCTCCGTAACAATTCCAAAATCCGTAATCAGTATTGGACGTTATGCTTTTTACTTTTGTTCTGCACTCACCAAAACCAACTACACAGGTGGTATAGCCGACTGGTGCGCCATAGACTTTGAAGGTTGTTCCGTAGGGAATCCAACATATACCTCGAAAAATTTGTATATAAATGATGTATTGGTAACAGACTTGGTAATTCCTTTTGGTGTTGAGTTCATTGGACACGGTGCATTCGCTGGTTGCCACGATATTCAATCTATAACTATTTCTTCGTCAGTAACCCAAATTGGTATCGCAGCATTTGACGATTGCATAGGCTTGACCTCACTCTCCATTCCCTACTCCGTAAAAATCATTGGAAATCACGCATTCGAAGATTGCTCCAATCTGTCCTCTATCACCATTCCTTCCTCTGTAACCACCATCGGCGTATATGCATTCCGCGATTGCTCCAGTCTTTTATCTATTACCCTTCCCAACTCCGTAACTTTAATCGGTCAACACACATTCGAAAACTGCTCCAGCCTCACATCTGTCTCTATCCTTGGCCCTATAAAAGAAATAGATGAGAATATGTTCAAAGGTTGTTATTCCTTAACATCCATAAACATTCCTGAAACCGTAAAGACTATTGAGGCCGAGGCTTTCTATGGTTGCTCTTCACTCACTTCCATCAATATCCCTGAAGCCGTAACCAAAATTGGGAACTCTACTTTCTATGGTTGCTCTTCACTCACTTCCATCAATATCCCTGAAGCCGTAAAGAGTATTGAGTACTCTACTTTCTATGACTGCTCTTCACTCACCTCCATCAACATCCCTGAAGCTGTAACCGAAATTGGGTCCTCTGCTTTCTATGGTTGCTCTTCACTCACTTCCATCAATATCCCTGAAGCCGTAACCAAAATTGGGAACTCTACTTTCTATGGTTGCTCTTCACTCACTTCCATCAATATCCCTGAAGCCGTAAAGAGTATTGAGTACTCTACTTTCTATGACTGCTCTTCACTCACCTCCATCAACATCCCTGAAGCTGTAACCGAAATTGGGTCCTCTGCTTTCTATGGCTGCTCTTCACTCACTTCCATCAATATCCCTGAAGCCGTAAAGAGTATTGAGTACTCTACTTTCTATGACTGCTCTTCACTCACCTCCATCAACATCCCTGAAGCTGTAACCGAAATTGGGTCCTCTGCTTTCTATGGCTGCTCTTCACTCACCTCCATCAACATCCCTGAAGCTGTAACCGAAATTGGGTCCTCTGCTTTCTATGGCTGCTCTTCACTCACTTCCATCAACATTCCTGAAACCGTAAAGACTATTGAGGCCAAGGCTTTCTATGGTTGCTCTTCACTCACTTCCATCAATATCCCTGAAGCCGTAACCAAAATTGGGAACTCCGCATTCTCTGGCTGCTCTTCACTCACCTCCATCAACATCCCTGAAGCTGTAACGACCATTGGAAACAATGTGTTTATGGATTGTACTTCTCTTACATCCGTAATATGGAATGCCAAACAATGTGCTGCAACAGAATGGAAAACAGGCAGTAATTATTGGGATAAGGTATATTATGGACCATTTGCCAATATCAAGTCCCAAATCACTTCTTTCATTATCGGAAAAGAAGTAGAGAATGTGCCCTCCTATCTATGCTATGGAATGAGTAGTCTTGACTCTATAATGGTATTGAGTTGCACACCTCCTACGTGTGGAAATAGCGTCTTCACCGTTCCTCCATACCAAAAAACATTGATAGTACCGGGTAGTAGTTTGGATGCCTATAAGAACAGCAACGGTTGGAAAGACGAATTTACTTTATTTGGGAAGTGTTTATCTATTTTTGTACAAACATCAGATTCTGTTATAGGTATTGCACAAATAGACCAAGATGTGGACTGTGATAGTGTAGCGATCATCTCCGCAATAGGCAATCCTGGTTATGCATTCACTCAATGGAGCGACGGAAACACCGACAATCCACGCACAGTACTAATCACACAAGATACCACATTTACTGCCGAGTTCGGGCTGGCATACTCGGGCAAGTGCGGCGACGACCTCTATTGGGCATACAGCAACAAAGAAGTGAAAATCACAGGTACAGGAGCCATGTACAACTACACCGACAGCACCATGCCGTGGACTCTCCTGCGCGACAGTATCAAGACTGTTCGAGTAGGCAACAACGCCACTTCCATCGGTGAATACGCTTTCGCCAATACGCCGAAACTGGCAGAACTCTATATCGGCGCCAACGTGGAAGACATAGGTGCCAACGCCTTCGCAGGTTGCCGACGTCTCTATGATATCTACTGCTATCCCATCGAGCCTCCCTTTGCAGATATAAGTTCGTTTGCGAACTACAATGTTTATGTTTATGTGCCTTGTGAGAACCAACGCGACTACCTGTTAGATGTGGTATGGGGTGAGTTTAAGTTCATCGAGTGCATTGGTTCGGAAGACGTAGTGGTAACCGACGACGAGGTTGTTGTCGCGCCGAGTTACGAAGATGTAACCATCACATGGCCCGTCGTCTCCGGTGCAGACACCTATTCCCTCGTGCTCACCAAAGAGGGCGATACTTTCTGCACGCTTGTCTTCAACGCACAAGGTCAGTTGGTAAGCATTGCCTTCAAGCCCGCCCGCCAAAACGCACCTGCGGAAGAAGACACGACGCCCGCTACCTACGCCGAGCAGACCGCCAACGGTTTCCGCTTCACGGTAACGGGCTTGGATGAGGGTACCGACTATGCTTACACCCTCACCGTCCGCAATGCTTCCAACAGCGTCTTGGAGACCTACACAGGCGAGTTCACCACCCTGAGCAACACCCCGACAGGTATCTCGGACAGACCCGATACCACCGAGACTGTCTCGGACAAAGGCGCAGAGAAACTCCTCCGCGACGGACAAGTGCTTATCCTCCGCAACGGCGAAACCTACGACATGATGGGACAACGGCTGTAGCCTCCGTTGAGTCTCCGCTAATCGCCGTTAATAAGCCATTAATATATCGTCAAGTTCTCTGTTAAAGACTATTAAAGAACCATTAAAACATTGCCATTTAATGAACCTTTAATGGTCTTTAACGGAGGATAAAATTAACGACCTATTAACGGCAATTAACGGAGCCAACGTTTTTAACGAACTTTTACCAATCCATCTCATTATAAAGGGACACCCTCGCAGACCAAACGCTGCGAGGGTGTCTTATGAATCCTCCGAAGAAATTACCTACACTGCGAGACAAATCTGATAGCCGCAAGATAAAAATCGGCATTGCTTTCGGTTTCTTAAAAGAAAATACAAGAGACTATCATTTTCTTTGTAATATGCTGAATACCAATATATAATAAGTTTATAAAAAGACAAAATCATCCTCGTAATGGACACATTGCCGGTCTTTTTTATGCAAAAAGCCGAAAAACAAGATTGTTTAGGTTTAGTTTCTTCCGCTTAAACTCATTTGAACCTCTGTGAGGGCGCAGCCCCACGCAAGGAAAATGACTTTGTCGGCTGTTTGAATAAATATGTCCTACAAAAAACGCTCTCTTATTGCACAATCCAAAAAAAAAGCGTAACTTTGCACCCAAATTGCTTTAACACAATGTGTTGCGATGAGAGGTAGCAGAAATAGCAATGTGCTTCGGTTGGTGGACTGGTGGACAATAGGGATGTTCCTATTGCTCGTCTTGTTTGGTTGGCTCAATATATACGGTGCCAGTTACACCTTCGACCAAACAGGTATCTTCGACTTCAACCATCGTGCCGGAAAGCAGTTTGTGTGGATTCTCGGCTCGCTCGTGCTGGGGGGAATACTCCTCATGATTGACTACAAAACCTACGATGTGCTCGCGTATATCTTGTATGGTGCGATGCTCATCCTGCTCCTTATCACGCCTTTTCTTGCCCGCGACATCAAGGGCTCCCTCTCGTGGCTTACCATAGGTCCTGTTAGTCTCCAGCCTGCTGAGTTTGCCAAGTGCGTTACCGCTCTCGCATTGGCGAAATACATGGGGCGATACGAGTACCAACTGCGCAGTTGGCGCGACCTCATCGTACCTTTTGCTATCTTAGGCGTGCCGATGTTTATCATTATGGTGCTGCAGCGAGAGACGGGTTCGGCATTGGTCTTCGGGGCATTCCTCTTGGTGTTCTATCGTCAGGGCATGAGCGGCTACGTGCTGTGGTGCTGCGTGGCAGCGATTACGCTTTTTATCGTCAGTGTGCGCTTTGGAGCCACCCCCTTACCCATAGGTGCAGGTAGCGTGGGAATGCTCACGTGTATGCTCCTGCTTACTGCGATTCTTCTCGGTTTCATCGATAGAGAAAGCCGCTCCAAGTGGGAAATGCTTATTGTTGCAGGCGTTATCCTGTTGCTCTACGGCATTGCCCTATTGTTTACGATATGGCTGCCCGTCAACTTCAATTACGTCTCTGTCGCCGTAGCCGCCCTTTGCACGCTCTATACGCTCGGCAGAGGAATATACTACCGTCGTCCGAAACTCATTTGGGTGGCGGTCTTTACTATCATCTGCATAGGCTACACCCACGCCTGCGACCTCGTCTTCACCAAGGTACTGCAGCCCCACCAGCGAGTGCGTATTGAGGTGTTGCTCGGCATGAAGGAGGACCCCATGGGGGCGGGATATAACGTGAACCAGTCGAAGATAGCGATAGGTTCCGGCGGTCTCATCGGGAAAGGTTACCTCAATGGTACGCAGACAAAACTGCAATATGTGCCGGAGCAGGACACCGACTTCATCTTCTGTACCGTAGGCGAAGAATGGGGCTTCTTGGGCTCTGTCGGCGTGCTGATAGTCTATCTGTGCTTCATCCTGCGTATCATCAAGATAGCCGAGCGACAGAAAGATAAGTTCAGCCAGATATATGCCTATTCGGTGGCAAGTATCTTCCTTTTCCACCTCACTATCAACGTGGGTATGGTGTTAGGTTTGCTCCCTGTCATCGGTATTCCCCTACCCTTCTTCAGTTACGGCGGCAGTTCTCTTTGGGGCTTCACGATACTTCTCTTCATCATGCTCCGACTGGATGCCGCCCAAATGGAGAAACTGAATTGATAGTGGCAAGTGGTCAGTGGCAAGTGGTCAGTGGTTAGAGCATGAGCACTCATAATTCTTAATTCATAATTCTTAATTATAACAAATGGATTTCTCATACGATGTCATAGTGGTGGGTGCCGGTCATGCCGGTTGCGAGGCAGCGAGCGCTGCCGCGCGTTTGGGTAGCAAGACCCTGCTCATCACGATGGATATGAATAAGATTGGGCAGATGAGTTGCAACCCTGCCGTAGGGGGCATCGCCAAAGGACAGATAGTGCGCGAGATTGACGCGCTGGGCGGTCAGATGGGACAAATCACCGACCGCAGCGCTATCCAGTTTCGTATGCTCAATCGCAGCAAAGGACCGGCGATGTGGAGCCCACGCAGCCAAAGCGACCGCAAACGCTTCATTGAGGAATGGGTTGCCACGCTCTCATCGACAGAAAACCTCCATATATGGCAGGATGTAGTATGTGAATTGCTGATTAAAGATAACACCGTCTGCGGGGTAAAAACCGCCCTCGGCATCGAGATGCACGCACGCGCCGTGGTGCTCACTAACGGCACCTTCTTGAACGGTTTGCTCCATTTCGGTCGCACGCAACTCTCCGGCGGACGGGTGGCTGAACCCGCCTCTACGGGTATCACCGAGCAACTGATTTCTCTCGGTTTCACCGCGGATAGAATGAAGACCGGCACCCCTGCGCGTGTGGATAAACGCAGTATTCGTTTTGAGGAGATGACCGAACAACAGGGCGACCATGATTGGCACCGTTTCTCCTATCTCGATACCATCAACCGTGGGCTGAAGCAGATGAGTTGCTGGATAACCTACACCAACACCACTACGCATGATGTGTTGCGCAACGGACTAGCAGATTCTCCCCTGTTCAACGGACAAATCAAAAGTATAGGTCCTCGCTATTGCCCCAGCATTGAGACAAAGATTGTTACCTTTGCCGACAAAGATGCCCACCAACTCTTCTTGGAGCCGGAGGGAGTGGATAGCAACGAGTACTATGTCAATGGCTTCTCTTCCAGTCTGCCGTGGCAGATACAGTGGCAGGCGCTGCGCACGGTAAGAGGTTTAGAGGACGTGGTGCTCTATCGCCCGGGCTATGCCATAGAGTACGATTTCTTCGACCCCACCCAACTCAAACACACGTTGGAAACGAAGAAAATCGCCAACCTTTTCTTTGCCGGACAAATCAATGGTACCACAGGCTATGAGGAGGCAGCGGGGCAAGGCATCGTGGCAGGCATCAATGCGCATCAGAATGTGCATGGAGGCAAACCCTTCACGATGGCGCGGGACGAATCGTATATCGGTGTACTGATAGACGATTTGGTGAATAAGGGAGTGGATGAGCCCTATCGTATGTTCACTTCCCGAGCCGAGCACCGTATCTTGCTCCGACAAGACAATGCCGACACGCGTCTTACCGAGCGTGCGTATCGATTAGGTTTGGCAGACTCATCTCGCTACCAACTTTATACGGAGAAGCACGCCGCTATCGCTATGCTGACCGACTATCTGCAAAATAACAGTGTGAAGCCGGCAGTAGTGAATGCCTATTTGGAATCGGTGGGTGCTACCCCACTCCAGCAGACCACCAAACTAATTGATTTGGTACTCCGCCCACAAGTAAGTCTCTCAGACTTAGTCAATGTGGTACCTGACTTGCAGGGAAAGATTTCTTGTATAAAGCGTGCAAGGGAAGAAGTGGTAGAAAGCACGGAGATAAATATCAAATATGAGGGATATATCCGTCGCGAACAGTTAGCAGCGGAGAAGTTGCAGCGGTTGGACAGAATACAGATACCGGTCTCTTTCGACTACAACACCCTGCAATCACTCTCTACCGAAGCGCGGCAGAAACTATCCCGCATTCGACCTGCTACTATCGGCGAAGCAAGCCGCATTCCCGGGGTGAGTCCCAATGATATTAGCGTGCTATTGGTGCTTATGGGAAGATAAATGTTTCACGTGGAACATTTTACAAAAAGAAGCGTTCCTGCTCAAACGGAGATATGAATTATTAACAATATAACTATTAACTATTTGGTTATGACAGCAGAAGAAGTAAAACTGCAGATTCGGAACATTCCTGATTTTCCGGTGAAGGGTATTCAGTTCAAAGACATCACCACGGCATTGCAGCAGCCGGAGTGCTTGCGCTGGATGCGCGATGAGATGGTGAACTTGTACAAAGACAAGGGTATCACTAAGATTGTGGGCATTGAGTCGCGTGGGTTTATCATTGCGCCGGCAGTGGCTATGGAGTTGGGCGTGGGCTTTGTGCCTATTCGCAAACCCGGCAAGTTGCCCGCAGAGACAGTGGAAATTAGTTACCAAAAGGAGTATGGCGTGGACACCATTCAGATTCACAAAGACGCTCTCTCGGCAGACGATGTGGTGCTACTGCACGATGACCTTTTGGCAACGGGCGGCACCATGGCGGCAGCGATAGAGTTGGTGAAGAAGTTTGGCGTGAAGAAAGTGTATGTCAACTTCCTCATCGAACTGGACTTCCTGAATGGCCGCGAACTGCTGGAGAAAGGAGCACAAGTGGATTCCCTTATCCACATGTAGGTTTTGGATAAGCAGTCGCAGCATATTGCCTCGCTCCTCCAGCGTATCCCGCAAAAACCGGGCGTGTATCAGTACTTCAACAGCGAGGGGGAGATCATCTATGTGGGTAAAGCCAAGAACCTGCATAGACGGGTGAATAGTTATTTTCAGAAAGACCACCAAAGCAGCAAGACGCGCCAACTGGTGGCGCATATTGCGGATATACGCTATGTAGTGGTGGACTCGGAGCAAGACGCGTTCTTGCTGGAGAACAACCTCATCAAGAAGTACCAGCCGCACTACAACATCCTGCTCAAAGACGGCAAGTCGTATCCTAGTATTTGCATCACGCGAGAACCCTACCCTCGTATCTTCAAGACGCGCACCATCAACAAGAAATGGGGCGACTACTACGGTCCGTACAGTTTCGGCAATACGGTGGACTTGATGATTGAACTTATCCACAAGTTGTTCCCCATCCGCAGTTGCAACATGCCGATGACAGCGGAGCAAATTGAGCGGGGAAAGTTCAAAGTGTGCTTGAAGTACCACCTCAAAACCTGTTGCGGCATATGCGAGCAGAAAGTCAGCCGCGAGCAGTATGCGTTGTGGGTTACGCAGGCGCGCAAGATTATCCGAGGCGATGGGCACGAGATAAGTCGGCAGATAGAGGAGGAGATGTATCGTCTGTCGGCAGAGATGAAGTTTGAGGAAGCACAGCGCGAGAAAGAGAAGTTGGAACTGCTGCGGCAGTTCTGCAGCAAGACCATCATCACCAATAGTTCCGCCGGCGATGTGGATGTGTTCGGCTACGATGAACAGGGCGATAATGTGTATATCTCCATGCTGCATGTGCACAACGGCAGTATCGTGCAGGGACAGACTATTGAGTACAAGAAACGCTTAGACGAAGCGCGTGAGGAGATTTTGGCGATGGGTATGATGGAACTGCGCGAGCAGTTGGGGAGCACTACGCGCGAGGTGATAGTGCCCTTTATCCCCGATGGATTCGACGAAACCTTGCATGTCTATATCGCTGTGAACGGGGATAAGAAAAAACTGCTTGACCTCGCCATGCAGAACGTGCGGCAGTATAAACTCGACCGTATCAAGCAGGCGGACAAACTCAACCCCGAGCAGCGTGCGGTGCGTATCCTGAGTAAACTGCAGAAACTGCTTGACCTCCCTACTCTACCCGCTCTCATCGACAGTTTCGACAATTCCAACATCAATGGCACCAACGCCGTGGCAGGGTGCGTGGTCTTTCGGATGGCGAAGCCGAGCAAGCAAGACTATAAGCGGTTTGAGATAAAGACGGTAGAAGGCGCCGATGACTACGCAAGTATGCGCGAGGTGGTGAGGCGCAGGTATAGCCGTGTGGTGGAAGAAGGTGGTAAGTTGCCGGACCTGATTATTGCCGACGGTGGCATCGGACAGATGCACGCTATCCGCGAGGCGGTGGAAGACCAGCTAGGCTTACGTATCCCTATCGCCGGACTGAAGAAGAACGACAAGCACCGTACCCAGACGCTGCTCTACGGCTTCCCGCCGGTGGAGGTACAGATGCCTGTAACGAGCGAGGTGTTCCGTCTGCTCACGCAGATACAGGATGAGGTGCACCGATTTGCCATCTCCTACCACAAACAGAAGCGCAGCAAGGCACAAATAAAGAGCCAATTAGATGATATTCAGGGAGTTGGACCTGCTACCAAGCAGAAGATACTACAACATTTCGGCTCTGTGAAGCGTGCTGGTTCAGCCAACTTTGACGAGTGGGTGGAATTGCTCGGAACGAAAAGAGGTTCAATGCTTTACGAGTATTTTCAGGCAAAAATAACCCTCTGAGAATCGCATATTTTTCACGACTATGAACACTTATACAGTAAAAATGACCCCCGAAAAGGGGCTTTTCTTGGTCAATGAGCAGGGAGAGGAGGTGAAGACCATCGATGTGCTGTTGCAGACCGCGCCTCATCGTGTCTTTGCCTTTCATGGCAATATGGGAGCAGGCAAGACCACCTTCATCAAACAACTCTGCGAGGACATGGGTACGATGGACGTAGTGAACAGCCCCACGTTTGCCATCGTCAACGTGTACGACGTGCAGACTCCCTACTCCGGCGAGGTATATCATTTCGACTGCTACCGACTGAAGGACTTGCGCGAGGCGCAGGACTTCGGCGCGGAGGAGTACCTCTATTCGGGCAACTACTGCTTCATCGAGTGGCCCGAGATGATAGCGCCATTGCTCCCCAAGGACACCGTGCAGATACGGATAGAGGTGCAGGACAACGGCGACCGCACACTAACTATTCAACAATAGACCATTATGGAAAAGTCAACTCCCGAAGTGCAACAACTGCGGCTGGATGTGGAACGCAGGTTAGGGCGGCGTATATGCTCCCCCGCCGATTTTGACAGGCTCTCTTTGGAGGTGTGGGACAAGACCCATGCCACGCTCTCTTCCTCCACGCTGAAGCGCCTGTGGGGCTATGTAGATGCCGGCGAGGCGGTGCATCGGACTACGCTCACGCTGCTGTCTCAGTATGTAGGCTTTGCCGACTGGGAGCACTATCTGTCGCACCTTGCAGCCGCGGGCGGCACGGAGTCGGACACCTTCACGGGCGAAGGCATACGCACGGGCGAGTTGCAGGCGGGCGACCGCGTGCTGCTGGCATGGTTGCCCAACCGCCGTTGTGTGGTGCGCTACGAGGGCGGACTACGCTACGTGGTGGAGGAGCAGGAGAACAGCAAAATGCGTGTGGGCGACCGCTTCGAGGCGGCGTGTTTCTTGCTCGGGCAACCGATGTATTTGGATAACTTGATTCGTGAGAACCAGCCCCCCACCTCGTATGTGGCAGGAAGCAAACACGGACTTCATCGCGCGGAGAAACTATGACTTCCGACACCACCTCGGGTTTCCTGAATCCCCAAGATGTTACCTCACAGTGGACGGAGATTACCCTCCTCCAAGCGCGCAAGCGCAATGTGCTGTATCGTGCGAAGCGATACGGCAGATGGTTCATACTGAAGACACTCAGCAACGACTGCCAAGACCTGACGGACTATCGGTTGCTACAAGAGCGGGAGTTTCAAATCGGCTTCTCGCTCCACCATCCGAACATTGTGGAGACCTACTCTATCGAGGAGATACCCTCGGTGGGTCGCTGCATCGTCATCGAGTACGTGGACGGCACCACGCTCGCGCAATGGCTTACCACGCGCCCCTCGTATGCCGACAAGGTACGGATATGGAACCAACTGACCGATGTGCGCGAGTACTTAGAGAGCCGCCAGATGGAGCACCACGACCTGAAAGCGGACAACATCCTCATTACCCGCGACGGGAAGTATCTCAAACTGATTGATTTTGGCCTGAGCGGCACGGAGGCGGGTCGCTCGGATGAGCAGGACATCTCGCGACTGTACCGTATGCTGTTCCCGAACAGTCTCCAGCGCGCATGGATGCGCGGCGCGAAATGGATAGGCGGGATGGCAATAGTGTTTGCCGTCTTGCTGGTGATGGCTATCGTGTTCTTGTTGGTTAGGAGAGACCGCATTGCCGCGTATATGCAACAAGAGCAGACCTTGCAGGAGATAAGCAGACAATACGAGGTAGAGGCGGAGAAGTGGCAACAGGCGGCGGAAGAAGCCAAGAATCTATATGAATACTACCAGGCTGCCAACATTCAGGACGAGCGCACACGACAGGAGCAAGCCCTTGAGCAAGTGAATCGTCGCTTGGACAAAGAGTTTGCCGCATGGGATAAAGCCATAAAGGATGCAGACCCTACGACCTATATGGAGATACTTGAGGTGTTAAATCCATTAGTACAAGCCTCATGGCTGACACGCGATTCGTTCATCAACTGTTACCCCGAGAACGACCCTTTGCACTATACGATCTTCGAATTGTGGACGCAGCGGAGTATGGAAAAGCAGAATGCTATCCAGCAGCGTTTCCTCCCTTAATAGCATGAGAAATACTTGTTATAGCGAGCAGACCATTAACCGGTCTGCTCTTTTTTACCCTGTAATTCTTGCTCTCAAAAGGGCTAAACGAAAATGAACCAAAATGAACTTTGCGCATATCAACGAAAAGCAGTACCTTTGCCGCCGAAATGAATGGAGCAAGCCGAAAATCCCTAACAGAGTAGGCAACATAAAGATAAGATTTAGTATTATGAAAAAGTTTTTGTTAATGTTCATGTGCGTGTCCATGTTATGCGCATGTGGTGGCGGTAATCCGCAGTCGAAGGAGAAGCCCAAGGAAGAGTCCAAAAACCTCCCTGTATCTTCTGTGGTGTTCAAAGGAAAACACGCGAATTTGTTTAAGGCAGGTGGTGATTCGTGCAAGGTCAGCCTTGTACAAGTAAACGGGGACTGGCAGGTGCGGGTGAAAATGACCATTGCCAACAAGAAATCATTCAATCAGTTGTCCGATAAGTCCAAGTACGAGCGAGAGTTCAGGAGTATTATCGGAGAGTTGCTCAACGCAAGCGATGTAGAACTGGCTTCCTTGGATGTTTCTACCGAAGAGTGGGACATGCTGGTGGCAGAAGAGGTGGATGCGCAACAAGATATGGCGATGAAGACCTATACATATAACCATTACACCTACGAAAAGGCGAAAGAGATATATGACAATGTGGTAGGTATTGAACTGAGCGGTATCGAACTGAAAGAAAAAGACAACTCTAAGGCGGCAGAATCTATCTATGACGATGACACTCGGCAAGCAGTAGAAGATGTACAGCAAATACTGGAGGCAGAAGGAGAGATGTTAAACGCATTGCAAAAACTATTGTAATGTGAATTATTAATACTAATTACTTAGTACTGTTGCGATAAATTTCGCATTAAATTTATAAATCGTTAAATAACGTTG
>JBJECJ010000008.1:0-7956 GCA_051870955.1 Paludibacteraceae bacterium
AACTGCTGGAGAAGCAGAAGAAAGGCAAGAAACGCATGAAGCAGATAGGCAACGTGGAAGTGCCGCAAAAAGCGTTCTTGGCGGTGTTGAAGTTGGATTAGTGGGTAGTGGTTAGTGAGCATGTTAATTGTTAATTATTAATTGTTAATTGCTATATGGATTCTTTTGTTCATTCCGCGTGGAGTATGATTCCGTTTGGGATAATGCTCTTGATGATTGCCATCGGACCGCTGGTGGCAGAGAAGTTCTGGGAAAAGAACATGAACAAGTTGATTGTGTCGCTGGTGCTGGGCGTGCCCACAGCGGTGTGCCTGATTATCGGCGGCATGATGCACGAGTTGGAGCACCAACTGCTGTACGACTACGTGCCGTTCATCATCCTGCTGCTGGCGCTCTATGTTATCACCGGCGGTATCCACCTCAGCGGCGACATCAAAGCCAAGCCGTGGATTAACACCGCTTTCCTCGGAGCGGGGTGGCTCATGGCGAGTATCATGGGGACAACCGGCGCGGCGATGCTGCTTATCCGTCCTGTGATTGCCACCAATCAGCAGCGCAAGTACACCACCCACACCATCCTCTTCTTCATCGCGCTGGTGGCTAACTGCGGCGGACTCTTGACCCCGCTGGGAGACCCACCCTTGTTCATGCTCTTCCTGCGCGGCGCCTCGTTCTCGTGGTTCATGCACTTGGCACCCGAGTGGGCAGTAACGGGCTTGATTCTCTTGGCAATCTACTTCGTGATGGATACCATCTACTATCGGAAAGAAGAATGGACAGCGCTCTCCGCCGACGCGCGCGAGAAGCAGCCGCTGCGCTTGCAAGGGAATATCAATTTCCTCTACTTGATTGGCGTGGTGCTGAGCGTAGCGTTTATCAACGAGGGTACCATCCCGCAGATGGGCGAGGAGGACGCTCCGATATGGCTGAAGTTCCTGCGCGAGATAGTGCTGATATCCCTTATGTTGCTCAGCCTCTATACTACCAAGAAGAGTGTGCGCTACGAGGATAATAAGTTCACATGGGAGCCTATCATAGAGGTGGCAGTGCTCTTCCTCGGTATCTTCACCACTATGACCCCCGCGCTGGCGTTCCTGAAAGCACACGCCGGCGAACTGGGGCTACATAGTCCGTGGCAGTTCTACTACGCTACGGGTCTGCTCTCGTCCTTCCTCGACAATACACCTACCGCCGTAGCCTTCCACGGCGTGGCGAGCGGTCTGCCCGAGTCGCTGGCGGCTGCCGGAGCGGGTATCGTGGACGGGGTCGTAGAGGGTACCTCGTTTGTGGCGGGTATTCCTGAGGTGCTGCTCAAAGCCATCTCGCTCGGTGCTGTGATGTTCGGCGCGATGACCTATATCGGCAACGGACCTAACTTCATGGTGAAAGCCATTGCGGAGGAGAACCATATTAAGATGCCGTCGTTCTTTGGCTATATGATTAAGTTCTCCCTTATCATCCTCCTGCCCGTGTATATTGTTGTGCAATTGATATTCCTATAATGTAATAGGTAATAAGTAATAGGTAATATGCTTAGTGAACGAACATACTCGACACCGCAAGGAGTCATCCATTATTGGGTGAATGCGTTTGATACCACTCGCCGAACGTTGGTATTCCTGCCTGGGTTGACGGCAGACCATACGCTCTTTGAAGAACAAATAGCAGCGTTTGGCGCGAAGTACAATGTCTTTGTGTGGGACGCTCCCGGTCATGCGCAGTCAAGACCCTTTGTCTTGGACTTCTCCTTGGAGCAAGAGGCTAAGTGGTTAGCCGCCATACTGGACCAATACATTGCAGACTCTTCCGCACCTGTCTTCGTCGGTCAATCCAAAGGCGGTATGTTGGCGCAGAAATATCTAACTCTCTATCCTTCCCGTGTGGCAGGGATAGTGTCTGTGGATTCGATGCCCTTGGAGGGGAAGTACCTCAGTAGAGCGGAGTTGTGGTTGGTGAAACACGTGGAGCCGTTTTTCTACTTATACACATGGCGAATGCTCAAGAGAGCAATGACGAATGCTTGTGCAAAGACTCCTCCTGCGCGGGAGGCTATGGCAAAAATGTTCTTAGCCTACACATGGGTGGAGTATTGCAGACTGGCGGGTTTTGGCTTCCGTATCTTGGCAGAAGCGGAAGAACAACAGACCACGCCTCTCCCGAAATGCCCTATCCTCCTATTTATAGGAGATGAGGATAAGGTGGGGGCTTGCCAACGTGTCTGCAAGGAATGGGCACGCAATGATGAGTTGCCACTGGTGATAGTGCCGAATGCACGCCATAACTCCAATGGGGACAATCCCGAGTTCGTGAACAGACATATTGAACAATTTGTCCAATCAATATACAGTAACCAATAAACAAAACAATACTATGTTATTTGACCAAATCAGCGAGGACATCAAGAAGGCGATGCTCGCAAAGGATAAAGTGGCGCTGGACGCGCTGCGCGGTATCAAAAAAGAGTTCTTAGAGGCAAAGACCGCCAAGGGCGGCGACGGCGAGTTGCACGACGACAAAGCGTTGCAGATTCTGCAAAAGATGGTGAAGCAGCGCAAGGAGTCGGCGCAGATGTTCATCGACGCCAACCGCCCCGAGTTGGCAGAAGACGAGTTGGCGCAATGCAAGATTATTGAGCGTTACCTGCCCGCGATGATGACGGAGGAGGAACTGACCGCTGCCTTGACGGAAATCATTGCCCAAGTGGGTGCTATAAGCCCGCAGGACATGGGCAAGGTGATGGGCGTTGCTACCAAGCAACTCGCCGGACGCGCCGAAGGCAAAGCCATCAATCTGAAAGTACGCGAACTGCTGGCGAAATGATGAAACGCTTGTGGCAGTGGTCTGTCTTGCTGGGGGCAATGCAGATGATAGGTGCGGGGCAAGTGCTCGCGGAGGAGTATGCCGTCTCTTGGTTTGTATCGGGAGAGGCGCATGTGGTGTATGTGGCGGCAGGTGAGGCGGTGGTGCCGCCGTTCACGCCGGAATGCGATAGTCTTGCTTTTGTAGGCTGGTCTGCGGCAAGCGCGGTGGCGGAAGACGGGAGCGACTTCGTGCTCGTTACGGACTTCGGAGCAGCGCAGGCGGATACCGCTTTCTATGCGGTCTTTGCGCAAGCGGTTTATACCCCGAGGGATACCTATTCGGCTTCCCTAATCACCTCTGAGAGCGAGTTGGAAGACGGCGGACTCTACATGATAGAGCAACAAGGCGCCGTGGCAAGAAACCTGTCAGATAATAAGAAACTGTACACGACAACGAACTACAAGACTGCGGAATTAACGGGAGCAGAAGAGTATGTGTGGCGCTTTGAGGCGAAGACGGATGAAAACGGCTCGGTGAAAGGCTACTATCTGCAATCGGCAAAGGATGGAACGTATTTGTGGCATAAGAGTGCCAATGGTACAGACATTGCTTTATCGAACTATAAGACAACCTATTTTGGTGTGGTCTATACCGATACGTGTTGGAACATTATCGGACTGGATGACAGGGTGTTGGGGTATAGTTCTGTAACCGAGAAGAGTTATAAGGCTTACAAAAAGAGCAAGACATATCCGTATTTCATTCAATTGTATCATGTGGTGCAGGATATGGATACCGCTTACACCGCTTATACCATGACTTGCCCGCAGGAGGATACGCCTTCTGCTGTTGAGGTGCTGCCGAGTGCGTCGGCGGATAAGCCGCAGAAACGACTGGAGGGCAATCAGGTGGTGATTCTCCGCAAAGGTTTACGCTACAACCTCTTGGGGAAGCGCCTCGGGAGATAAACCCACGACATTATCTCGCACGAAGAAGGAAGACACCCTATAAGGTGTCTTCTCTTTTTTTCGTGATCCGTGCAGGATTCAAACCTGCAACCCCCACATCCGTAGTGTGGTACTCTATTCAGTTGAGCTAACGGACCCCACTTTTGTACTAACCCTCCCGCCTTAGCGAGAAAAAGCGCTATCGGTTGAGTTAGGCGGTGCGGACGAGACTCGAACTCGCGACCTACGGCGTGACAGGCCGGTATTCTAACCAACTGAACTACCGCACCATTTCTCTTGTGCTTTGTTCAACCGATAGGCTCTTTTTCAAAAGCGAGTGCAAAGGTACTGCTTTTTTTTGACATGACCAAATTTTTTGGAGAAAAAATGCGAAAAAAGTGCATTTTTTCTCTTTGGGAACCCAATATTGAGTTATGTCGCCCCCTCGGGGCTTATTTTTGCGGGACATTATCCAACATAGGGGCAAGCCCCTATGCTGAGTTATTTCGCCCCTTTGGGGCTTACGTTGAGAAAGATTTTGCCCTTTCGGGGCTTACGTTGAGAAATGTAGCCAACTTCTTTTTATCATTACCAATGATACAGCATGCACTTATTGCACGATGCAGTGGGCTATTCGTTGGGTGATACGCCGGTGGCGGCGGGTCATGTCGGGGTTGCGATAGGGGTTGCGGCGGATGTCTCGGAGGCGGGGCGGTCTGTTCTTTTGCATTTCCTCTTTCCGAAGGAACTCGTACCACACGCAGGAAGCGAGGTATCGTCCGTAGGTGTAGTTGAGGTGGTAACCGTCTCGGCAGAGGGTGTCGCCGAGTCGCTGCCGTGCAAGGCGGATGGCATCGCCGCAGGGGACAAGGTGCAGGTCGGGGTGGTGTTGCAGGACATAGCGCGTGGCGAGTTGTATGGAGTCGTCCATCACGTGTTGGCTGCTTTGGTAGCGCGGGAAGGCGGGGTGCTTCGCATCGCGGGCATACGACCAAGTCTGCATCCAACAGAGTGTGGCAGAGGGTTGGTAGCGGCGCACGCTGTCGATGAGGGCGGAGAGGAAGGGCTCGTAGGTGGAGGTGATACCGCTGTCGTGGGACGCCTGCTGGAGCGAGATATAGTCCCAGCGGTAGTGTGTGAGCGCTTGGTGCAGCGAGTAGGACTTGTGGCGGACGGTGGTGTCGTTGGTGAGGTAGCGGAACTCGTAGGCGGCGGTGTCTTGTTGCAGGAAGGCATGGTGCTGTGCCAGCGAGCAGCCGCCATAGTACAGGTTGCCGACCACAACGGGTTGCCCTGCTGCGTTGCAGAGCGGCACCAACTCCTGCTCCACCGCGTCCCAAGAGAAACTGTTGCCGATACAGAGCAGACGGATGGTGTCCTCTGCCTGCAGCAGACCTACCTGCGTCAGGCAGCACGCCGACAGCAGAAGATATCTAAACAGACGTTTCATCATCGCATGAAAGTTGTGATTTGTCCAGTGAAAGGGCAGGTTAAAGTCCGCATATCCCCTCGGTTATCCTACGTATATCCTACGTATATCTTACGTATATCCTACGTATATCCTACGTATATCCTACGTAGTTGTCTGCATACGGGCAGCAGGCGATAAGGGTTCAGTCCACGTCTTGGTTCAGCAGGGCGCGGAGTTCCACCAACTCGGCGCGGACGTTGCGCAAGATTTCCACCGCTGAGTGTTTGAGCGACGACTGCTTCTTGTCGGTTTGCAGTTCGCGGCGGATAGCCTCTATGCGCGTGATTTTCAGTTCATCGCGTATGTACTTGATGCGTGCGATAAGAGCGATGTCCTGCTGCGTGTAGTAGCGGTTTCCGTGTCCGTCCTTGCGGGGTGAGAGTTGGTCGAACGACTTCTCCCAATGGCGCAGGGTGGAGGGCGTGGTCCCCGTCTGCTTGCAGGCCTCGCTCATGCTGTAATATATTTTTTCTTCCTGCATGGCTTACTTACAGATTTTCAGTTTCTTACCTGCGCGGATGTTGTCGGACGAGAGGTTGTTCCATGCTTTCAGTTGCTTGACCGTGCAGTGGAACTTCTTGGCGATGCCGCCGAGGGTGTCGCCGTTCTTGATGGTGTAGTAGGTAACGCCGTTCACGCGGTATGCTCCGGAGACGGAGGTTACCTTGGCGAGGTCGATTTCCGCGCGGCGGTTGTTGATGAGTTGGTCTGCGCGGTGGGCGTAGATGGAGTCTTCCTGCTGCAAGAACGCCGTGGTCTTCTCCTGCGGCAGGCAGAGGGCGTAAGGTGTGCCGCCCGGGAGGATGTCGCGGGTGTATTGGGGATTGAGCCGCCGCAGTTCGGCAAGGGGGATATGCAGTTTGTCCGCCACCTGCTCGAGGTGCATGCGTCGCGTGGTGATGATGGTGTCGGTGAGCATGATTTTATCCAGCGGTGCGGGGCAGATACCGTGCTCGTCGTGGTAGTTCATCGCGTAGTTGGCGGCGATGAAGATGGGTAGGTAGGAGCGTGTCTCGCGGGGGAGGTAGGGGTAGATAGACCAGAAGTCGCGCTTGCCGCCCGCGCGGGCGATGGCTTTGTTCACATTGCCGCCGCCGCAGTTGTAGGCGGCGATGACAAGGTTCCAGTCGTGGAAGATATTGTAGAGGTCGCTCAGGAAGCGGCAAGCCGCCTCGGTGGACTTGACGGGGTCAAGCCGTTCGTCCACCAGTGAGTTGATTTCCAGTCCGTAACGCTTGCCTGTGGCGGGCATGAACTGCCATAGTCCCGCCGCGCCGGCGTGGGAGTGGGCAGAGGGGTTGAGCGCCGACTCGATGACGGGCAGCAGCGCCAACTCGTAGGGCAGGTCGTGGCGGCAGAGGGCTTCTTCGAAGATGGGGAAATAGTACTCCGACATGCGTTTCATGCGCGCCAGTTGCTTGGGGTTGCGCTTGACGTAGCGGAGGATGAACGCGCGCACGATGCTGTTGTAGGGGAGTTCGATGACGCAGGGCAGGGCTTGCAGGCGCGCCTTATAGACGGAGTCGGGGAGTGTGGTGGTGTCGGGCGTAACCACGCATTGCGCGGTGTCGAGCCAGCCGAGCGACCACTCCAGCAGTCGGTAGTCGAGGTCGGTGAGCACCGAGTCGGGCGATTGGGGGAAGAGCGAAGCCTGCGTGACGGTGTCCGCCATCGCCTCGATGACCTGGTCAATGGAGTCCAGCAGGATGGAGTCGGCAGACAGCGACTCGGCGATGAGCGAGTCAGGGAGTTGCGCGGGCTGTTCGGTGAGCAGGTCTTCGGCGAACAGCGGTAGCGCAAGGGCAATCGAAAAGAGCAGGATTATCTTTTTCAAAATTTGATAGCGAGTTTGAGTTCGGCACTACGTTGCTGCTGCAAGTCGTAGTACAACTGAGGTTCTACATTCAGGGTGAGGTCGGGGGAGATGTCGAAGTCGAAGAGCGAGGCATCGACGTAGGCGTCCACCAGCGAGAGGGCATAGACGAGTATGGTCGCCACGATGCTGTAGTCGCGGTAGCGGCGGTAGGTGCTCTGCCAGTTGTTGAGCGTGGTGGAGTAGGTGCTGACGCCTCCCATGCGGTCTATCGTGTAGCCTTCGGGGAGGATGGCGTTGTAGGACTTGGAGGGGTCGTCGTTCACGAGCCCCGCCTGCGCGTCGTTGTAGAGGTCGCGGTACGCCTGTTTGTACGACTCGTAGCGCGTCTGGTTGAGCGAGATGGCATAACCGCAACCCATGAAACCGCCATAGACGATGGGCAGTTTCCAGTAACTGCCGTTGTATATCTGCCCCAGCCCCGGGACGATGGCGCCGAGCCAGACCGCCCGCGCCGCGATGGGCTGACGACGGAGGTCGATGTAGTACTTGTACTCTTCCTCGCCGTCGGTGTGGGTGGTGTCCTCCGTGTGGACGTAGTAGATTTGGTCGCTCTGTGCTTTGAGGACACAGGGCAACAACAAGAAAAGGAGCAATATGAATTTACGAACGGACAATGAGTGAGAATATCAGGCTTGTCAGAGCATTCAGAGTACTCGGAGTATTCGGAGTATTCGGATTACTCGGAGTATGCGCCATCTTAATTCTTAATTAACTTCTCTGCTATTTCCCGCAATTTCTCTTCGCTGCGGAAGGCGATGGTGAGTTTGCCGTCGGTTACTTTCACGCGGGTCTGCAAGGCGGCGGAGAGTTGCTCTGCCAGTGCCGCGAACTCTTCCTTCACGGGCGACTTTGCCGCTTTG
>JBJECJ010000008.1:8056-21265 GCA_051870955.1 Paludibacteraceae bacterium
GAGTTGCTCTGCCAGTGCCGCGAACTCTTCCTTCACGGGCGACTTTGCCGCTTTGGGCGCTTTGGGTTGCTCTTCGCCTTTCGCCTCGTTCACCAACTCCTCCACGCGGCGGACAGAGAGCCCTTCGGCGAGGATACGCTGGTAGAGGCTGAGTTGCTGCTCGGTGGAGGGAGAGCCCAAGATGGCGCGGGCGTGCCCCATGTCAATCTTCTTCTCCTTGATACCCATCTGAATCTCGGCGGGCAACTTGAGCAGACGCAGGTAGTTGGCAACGGTGGCGCGCTTCTTGCCCACGCGCTCGGACATGCGCTCTTGGGTGAGTTGGTAGTCGTCCATGAGGCGTTGGTAGGCAAGCGCAATCTCTATGGCGTCCAAGTCCTCGCGCTGGATGTTCTCGATGAGTGCCCATTCCATCACCTGCTCGTCTTTGGCGGTGCGGATATAGGCGGGGATAGTGTCCAGCCCAGCCATCTTCGCCGCGCGGAAACGACGCTCACCCGCGATAATCATGTAGGTGTCGTCGTCGTTCTTGCGGAGGGTGATGGGGGAGATAACGCCGTGTTCGCGGATAGAGTCCGCCAACTCCTGCAAGGCTTCTTCGTCGAAGTTGCGGCGGGGCTGGTCGGGATTGGCAACGATGAGGCGGAGTTCCACCTCGTTGATGCTGCTGCCGCCGTTGGTGTCCACATGCGTGGTATCAATCAGGGCGTCCAATCCACGCCCGAGTCCTGTAAGTTTTTTCATAATCTTTTATGGATGAAAGATAAAGGATGAAGGATGAAAGACTGAATAGTTTCGACTCTGAAAACTCAAAGGCAAAGGTATTTTGTCTTTTATCCTGTGTCCTTAATCCTTTATCCTTACTTATTGTCTTTTGATTAGTTCTTTCGCCAGTGCGGTGTAGTTCTTTGCGCCTTTGCTGGACGGGTCGTATTCGAGTACCGACATGCCGTGGCTGGGGGCTTCGGAGAGACGCACATTGCGGGCAATCACCGCGTTGAACACCAAGTCGCCGAAGTGGCGCTTCACCTCCTCATAGACCTGATTGCTCAGGCGCAGACGGTTGTCGTACATGGTGAGGAGGAAGCCCTCAATCTTCAGCGAGGGATTGAGTTTCGACTTGATTATCTTGATGGTATTCAGCAGTTTGGCAATACCTTCCAGCGCGAAGAACTCGCACTGTACGGGGATGATGACGCTGTCGGCTGCGGTGAGCGCATTGACCGTGATAAGTCCCAACGAGGGCGAGCAGTCGATGAGGATATAGTCGTACTCGTTGCGCACCTGCGCCAGCACACGCTTGAGCAGGGTCTCGCGGTTGTCGATATTCAGCATCTCTATCTCCGCGCCGACCAAATCGATATGGCTGGGGATGAGGAAGAGGTTCTTGACGGAGGTCTCCACCACCGCCGCATGCGGGTCGTTGTTGTTGACCAAGCATTCGTAGATAGTATTGTTTAGGTCGCGAATCTCAATGCCCAAGCCCGATGAGGCATTCGCTTGCGGGTCGGCATCCACCAGCAACACGCGTTGTTTCTGTTGTGCCAAGGCGGCAGCAAGGTTGATAGCCGTGGTGGTCTTGCCCACGCCGCCTTTCTGGTTGGCTAATGCGATTATTTTACTCATATATGTTGGATTATATCTTTTGCTGTGAATTGTTTGCAGGCGAAGTTGCGGTACCGGCAGCGATTGGTGCCGTGGCACGTGCAGGGTCGGCAACTGAGGTCTGTATGTTGGATGATGTCATCGGGCGACTGCTTCCAGCCCATGAACCCGATGCAGGGGTGGGTGGCGCACCAGACACTCACGGCACGCAGACGGACGAGCGAAGAGAGGTGCTGGTTGGCGGAATCCATGCAAAGCATGAGGTCAAGCCGACGCATGAGTTCCAGTTCCTGTTCGAGCGGCAGACAGCCTGCCACGCTCTCGGTGCGGGGAAAGACGCTTGCCCATTGGCGGAGCATCTCGCACTCCACTTTTCCTGCACCGAATAGGAAAAGGCGGGTGTCTTCGCGTGCGGAGAGGGCTTGTATCACCTCTTTCATCACGCGATAAGGTAGCATGTTCGATTTGGATTTGGCGAAAGGCGCAATGCCTATCCAGCGCCCTGTCTTGGTGCCGAAGCGTTGCTGCACGGCTTCGGCGGCGGGGGTGTTGACGGGCAAAGCGGTGAAGCGGTCATCGGTGTCGAATCCCGCGAGCCGAAACGTGTCGGCATAGCGTTGGAACTCCGTGGGCAACGCCGCCCCTTTCTTCGCACCCCGAAGGGTGAGCATGCGCTTGGCGGCTCGGTCGTTGTCTATGGAGAAGACGGGTACCCCTTGCAAACGAAACAAACTGCAAAGGATGCGGGTGGCAAGAACCCCGTGCAGGTCGAAGACCATGTCCGGACGATACGCGGTCAACCCGCGATAGACCCGCGATAGACCCGCGATATTTTTCAGTTGGATTTCGTGGTAGTGCACGTTGGGCATGCCGTGGAACATCGCGGCAAGCGGTTTCTGCGAGACCACCACCCACTGATGCTCCGGGTAGCGCGCGCTCAACGAAGCAATGACGGGCACCGTCATCGCCACATTGCCGAGCGTGGCTAACCGAAGTATCAAACAGGTCATAATGGTTAAAGACAAGATTTACAGCGTCTTAGCAAACGCGCGGACAGCGTTGAACCAGTCCTCGTCGGTCGCCATCGTCTGCTCGCCGTTGCTCCACTCGCTCCAGCAGCCGCCGAAGTAGTAGGTGAGTGTGTCTCCCAACTGATACTCTTTGAGCGACAACAGAGAGCCGTCGATAATCTCCTGACGAGTGGCGTTCGGGGTGATGACTGCGACGTAGTTGCGCCCTTGCGAGGTGGAACCGTTGTAGTCGAAGTTCATCTTCGCAGCCCCCTTGTCGGAGAGCGCGTCCTCGGCGTATGCCACCGCGCCGCACTTGCACTGCATGATGTTGTCCACCGTGTCGTGCAGGTAGATACCGCCGCCCACGTAGAGTTGCGGCAGGAGAATGCGTGTGCGGTTGGTGATGACGATGTCGGCACGGTTCAGCAGTTTGCCCGCCTCCGCGGTGATGGTGAGCGAAGCCTGCATCACTTGGTTGCAGACCAGCAGACTGTCGTAATGAAGACGGAACGAGAAGCGGTCAGGCGTCTGCTCCAGTATCTCCCAACGGCTGTACGGACCGCCCACGTAGAGCACGTCCTCAGCCACCACGGCAAGACCGCCGCAACCTACGGTATGTGCCACCTTGTAGCAGTCGAGCCCCTTGCCATAGTTGATATGGTAAGGCTCGCCCAACTCCAACTCATGGTAGTACATCGAGTCGATACGCAGTTCAGGGCTGTTCTTCAGCCACAGGTCCACGCCGTTGGAGGGGTTCTCGGGCAGCAGCGCCGGTCCGTAGAGACGGAAAGCCGCATACTCGTTCTCCCACGCGAAGTCGTCTTTTCGCTCGGGCACATAGCGGCCATAGACCTTTGCCGCCTGTTCGGCAGCGGGTTGGCACGCTATGAGCGCGAGAGCAAGAGAAGCAATGAAAAGTACTTTCTTCATGGCTTATTCGGGTTGTTTGCCAATGTAAGCCAAGATACCGCCGTCCACGTAGAGGATGTGTCCGTTCACTGCATCCGAAGCGTGCGAAGCCAAGAACACAGCGGGACCACCCAACTCCGACGGGTCGAGCCAGCGGCCGGCAGGAGTCTTCGCGCAGATGAACTGGTCGAACGGATGGCGGGTGCCGTCTGCCTGCAACTCACGCAGCGGAGCGGTTTGCGGGGTAGCGATGTAGCCCGGGCCAAGGCCGTTGCACTGGATGTTGTAAGCACCGTACTCGGAGCAGATGTTGCGTGTGAGCATCTTCAGACCGCCTTTGGCTGCTGCGTATGCGCTCACGGTCTCGCGACCCAACTCGGACATCATGGAGCAGATGTTGATAATCTTACCCTCACGACGCTCCATCATCTCGGGCAGCACAGCGGAAGATACGATGAACGGACCTACCAAGTCGATGTCGATAACCTGCTGGAACTCAGCGCGTTTCATCTCGTGCATAGGAATACGCTTGATGATACCTGCGTTGTTCACAAGGATGTCGATGTTGCCCACTTCTGCGTGGATTTTCTCGACCATCTCTTTCACTTGGTCTTCCTTCGTTACGTCGCAAACGTAGCCGTGTACGTTGGTGATACCTGCGTCTGCGTAGTTCTTCAGACCGCGGGCAAGGAACTCCTCGTTGATGTCGTTGAAGATAATGTTTTTGATACCTGCTGCAACGAACGCTTTTGCGATGTTGAAGCCAATTCCGTAAGACGCACCGGTGATGAGGGCGTTCTTACCTTCCAAAGAAAAAGGATTCATGATAGTTAGTTATTTAATTGGGTTGAAAATTGATTATTCTTTTGGATTAAGGATAAAGGATGAAGGATGAAAGACTTGTCACTGGGGACGCGGGCGACTCGCCCGCGGTAGAAAAACCTACCTTCAAAAGCCCATAGTCGAAACTATTTAGTCTTTTATCCTTTATCTTTCAGCGAAGCGGTCCTTCAGCGCAGAGCGCGGTCGGACAGCCGCAGGCTGTCCTTACTTCAAGTCCGTAATCAGACTGAAGTCTTGGTCTCCGTAGTCGAGGTTCTCGCCGCCCATACCCCAGATGAAGGTGTAGTTGTGGGTAGCGGCTGCGCTGTGGATAGACCACTCCGGCGAGAGCACGGCTTGGTTGTTATGCATCCAGATGTGGCGCGTCTCGTTCACCTCGCCCATGAAGTGGCAGATAGACTGGTCTTCGGGCAGTTCAAAATAGAAATAAGCCTCCATACGACGCGAGTGAACGTGCGCAGGCATGGTGTTCCATACGCTGCCGGGAGCCAACTCCGTCATACCCATCTGCAACTGGCAGGTAGGCAACACCTGATTGACAATCATCTTGTTGATATCACGTTCGTTGGACATCTCGAGGCTGCCCATGTGCGCTACCACAGCGTCTGCTTTCGTTACTTTCTTGTCAGGATAGGTGGTGTGCGCGTTTGCGGAGAGGAAGTAGAACAGCGCGGGGTGCTCTGCGTCGCACGACTCGAAGGTTACTTCGCGGTCGCCTTTGCCCAAATAGAGTGCCTCCTTATAGTCCAACTCAAAAGCCGTGCCGTCCACCTTCACGATACCCTTGCCGGCACCTACGTTGAAGATACCTATCTCGCGGCGGGTCAGGAAATGCGGAGCCTTCAGCGGGTCAATAGCCTCCAGCGTGAGCACCTCGCCCACAGGCATCGCACCGCCCACAATCATACGGTCGTACATCGAATACACCATATTCACCTCGTTGGGCGTGAATACGTTTTCAATCAGGAAATCGTTACGCAGACGTGTCGTGTCGTAACTCTTTGCGTCAACGGGGTTCGACGCATAGCGAATCTCATAATTTGTTTTCATGTCTGTTAGTATTAGTTATTAATTGTTGTTGTTTTCGTTGTTTTCGTTGTTATCGTATTTTTCGTTGTAGAGAGTAGCAATGCCCTCTTAATTCTTAATTCATAATTCTTAATTACTTTTTGAACTCCCATAGCCATGCTAGATTGACAGACAACTCCATAGGGTTCGAGTTGCGGAAATGTGCCGATAAAGAGTTGTCAAAAAGCGTGCCAAGACTATAGTTATAGCGCACTTCCAGTTGGTAAAGTCCTGCTCTGCGGCTGCGGACATAGAAACCCAAACCGCCCGCGATGCCCCAGTCAAAAGGCTTCTCAATGGGGCTGTATTGGTGCACCTCGCTCGTTTGTTTCGTGCCGGTGCCGCCGTTGTCGTACACGCAGTAGCCTATCTGCGGACCTAAATTGACAAAGCCCCGAACAGTCGGACTGCCGAAATAGATATGCATCAGAAACGGCAACTCTATATAGTGTAGCGCGCGCGTGTAGGCTCCCTCTTCGTTCGCCTCCCGCCAACCGCGTTGCAGGTAGTTGAGTTCCACCTGTACCGCGCAGCATTTCTGCCCGCTCCAGCGAAAGACCAATCCGCCGTTCCCTCCGAGAACCACCGCGTTGGTAATCGGCGACATGTTAGGCACCGTAGGCGAGAACTGCACCATCGAGGCGGTAACCCCGCCATGCACTCCCAAGTATATCTCCGGCTTGCGCAACCGAGGTTGCGCCGCCACACAGACAGCCGCCAACCAAAAGGCACAGAGGATAATATGACGATAAGAGTGTTTGATGACTATTTACGGATTCGTGTGTATCACGTGTACGTTCGTATTGATATACCCTCCCTCGGGGTTCACTTGCTCGAACCGTATGTCCGACTGCAAACCGCTATACGTGGTATCTTTCAAGATAGCCGCCATGGTGCGTGTCAGGTCATACCCGAGCAGGTCGTAGCGGGGTGTCGTGGAGACATGCTTATGCCCGAAGTAGCGCTCGTAGTTCATCTCGTAGGCATCGTGCTCCGTAGGTTGGTCGGTCGCAAAGATAGAAGTGTAGAGCAGCGGCAGAGCAATGTCTTCGCGCGTCCACGAGTATTGAGCGCGGAGCGTAACGGCATGCGCCCCTTTGTTGTTGAGAATACGCGGAATAAGCACTTGCACATTGCTGTACTTCTCCGTGTTGAAAATCAAGATGTTCTCCACGCTGTCTCGCAGTGCCGACTGGATGGAATCATCCAATATCTGGCGTATGGAAGTCGTGGTGCATGGTATTTGGCGTGCTTTGATTTCCTTGTGCAGAAGGCGGACGGACGAAGGAATGTCCGCGTCTTTTGCCTCCACCAACACGCAGTTGACGCTGTCGCGATGTTCCTCTAACCACTGCCCCAACGCACGCGCCTCTTGCTCAGCGGAGGAGTTGAAGAGGTACAGATACGGGTTGGTCTCTATGCCCTCCATATAGTCGATGAAGGGTGCCAGCACGGGCACTTGGTGCTCCATCGCCCACGGCATCACTTGCATCAGTTGCAACGGATACGCCAGACCTATCACCGCCTGAGTCCCTGCGAGGCTATTGCTGTCTATCAGTTGGCGAACAATCGCGGTGTTCTTCTCTGTGTCATACACGTCCAGCACCAGCGGCTGTCCCTCTGCTTGCAGGTCGTAGGCAGCAAGCAGGCAACCTTCGTAGAACTCCATGAAGCGCTCCGCATGCTGGTCCCGCTTGTCGTTGCGCGTTTGGAAAGGCAACATCAGTGAGAGATGTATGGCTGCCGAGTCATTCCACTCCCATAGCGCGGGAATAGAATCGGCTACCACTGTTGTATCCACCACGCTCGGTAGGCTGTCTGCAACCGTCTCCACCTCGCGAGGTGCCTCTATGCGCGGGTCTTGCAGGCGGCGGGAGACGGTATCCATACGCGGCAACTCGCGAGGTTGTGCTGGCTTGCGCCTGTCAGCCTTGGGGGCAGACGCTTGTTCGGCAACAACGGCAGTCGCTGCCTTGACACTCCTATTCTTAGGAACAGGGATATAAATAACTTCCCCGAAGCGCAGACCGCGTGTACGCAACTCCGGATTAGCCTCTATTATAGCGTCTTGCGACACGCCGAAATTCTTGCTCACGCGGTAGAGCCCCACGCTCTTCTCCACGGTGTAGCGGTACATCGGTCGCCCCTGTATGGTATCTATCGGGCACCGCGCCACGATACTGTCAACAGCCGCTTCCTGCGCTACCACAGGAAGCACTAACCACAAAAGGCAAAATATGAAAATTTTTCTTATCTGCATAATCTTTACTCCTTACTCAACTCTAATCCCGCAAGGATAAACGGTCCTATACCTTTCGGGTCGTTGTCGCGTATCTGTTCATGGATATAGTAGTCATACTCTCCGCTACGGTAGGGGTTACCTCCCAACCCTGCCACGGCGCAGCAGCGTGTCAGACTGACGGTGCCGTCTTCGTTCTCCACCACGGCGCTCTTCCATAGCCCGTCATAGGTCTCTCGGGCGATGGTGCGGAACTTCGCGGGCAGGTAACCCATGCGCGCCCCTTTCGCCATCGCGTAGCAGAACATCGCCGAACAGGTGGACTCGGTGTAGTTACCTTCCGCATCGGGCAGGTCGGGCACCTGATACCACATCTTGGTCTCTGCGTCTTGCAGAGGCAGCAACGCCTCGCATACGCGGTTGAGGATGGCTATCAGTTCTCCACGCCCCTCATGTTCGGCAGGCAGGTAGTCCAGCACATCGCATATAGCCATCACGTACCAGCCCTCGGCGCGTCCCCATGTGTGCGGGCTGCAACCCGTCAGCGAGTCTGCCCAAGCCTGCTGGCGGCTCTCGTCCCAACCGTGGAAGTTAAGATTCGTCTCCGCATCCAGCGTGTGCTTGTCCACCACACAGAACTGCCGCACCACGTCATTGAAAATCGTGTCCTCGCCTGCCCATACGGCATAGTGCGCATAGAACGGTTCACCCATGTACAAGCCGTCGAGCCACATCTGCCACGGATAGACTTTCTTGTGCCAGAACCCGCCTTCCGAGGTGCGCGGCTGGGTCGCCAACTGCGAGCGAAGCAGGCGAATCGCCTCCTTGTACTGCGGCTGTGGGTTGAGCGAGTCGAGCAGGAAGAGGAAGTTACCGCCGTTCACTCGGTCGATATTGTAGGTATCCAGTTTATAGGTCTTGATACTGCCGTCGGGCTGGATGAAGTAGTCGGCAAATGCCTGCACATAGTTCAGATACATGCTGTCGCCCGTAATAAGATACGTCTCCAGCATAGCCTTGGCAATCAGCCCCTGCGTGTAGTCCCATTTGGGGGCTTTCAAGAAATCTGCCATCCACAACTCCGGATTGTGCCGTATCTCCGACTGCGCTACACGCACCGTCTTAGCCAAATAATCCGTAGCAGTAGGCTCACTCGTCCGACCGCAACCCGCTACCACCACCGCAGCAAAAAGTAAAAGAATAGTCTTTTTCATATAGTATTATTGTCTTTGTTCCTGGTTCTTGGTTCTTGGCCCCATGTATTTATATCTCCGTATCCAGAAAACACCCAGTCCGATAAGGGCAAGCAAGGCAACCGGCGTGATGGTGGAGAACAGTTGCATCTGCGTGCGTTGTTCGTGCGCTCGTCGGTCGTTGAGCAGACGCAGGGCGATGGTCTTCTGCCGAAGCGGAATAAGCCCCTGCTCATCGGTGAGGTACAGCACTGCATTCACAAGGAAATCGCGGTTGGCAAACTGCATGCCCGAGTAGCGGTCATACCCCGCGGGCAATGCCTTTCCTTGCTGTATGTCATTGCGTATCACGCTACCCGAAGCCACGACCACTTGCCGAGACACTTCCGAACGTCCCTCAATAGCCTCTCTCGCAGCGGAAACATCTATCCCCTCCGGCACCATACGGTGTGCAAACACCGAGGGGAAGCGTCCTTCCAGCGCCACGGCAACAGGTACGTACTGATACCGAAACGTGCTCATGTCGGGATTGAGGTCGCCGAGGTCCACCTCCACGGGCGTAGGGATAAGGCGCGTAGCGGTAGAGGTCGCGAGCATCACCTCCTTGCGGATTCCGTCTTCGCCGCCCACTACATCCACGGGCGAAGCAAACGTACTACTCACCTGCCCGATATTGCGCGTGATGGGCGATGCTTGCGAGGTGAGCAACAGCGGCGCATAGTACCACGGCACGGGCTGCAAGTTGGGTTGCTGCGGGTCGGAAGACACGTTCACAGGCACGGGCAGGCACTGCACATCCTGCAACAGCGCAGGATTAACCCGCACGCCGTAGCGGAATAGCATATCCGTCAGGTTGAGGTCGAGAGGCAACACGGGCGTGTAACCGACTTGCGCCAGCACATCCTCCGAGAAACGCACCCCGTTCAGCACCCATAGGACGCTGCCGCCCTGCTGTATATAATGGTCAAGGATGTACTTGTCTGCCTCCGAGAAAGGCATCTGCGGGTCGGCGATGACCACTGCCTGATAGCCGTCCAACGCATACGGGTCGCTGCCCAATGCGCCGCGGTCTATCTGAAAATACTTGCTCAGCGCCAGACTGATATCATACACGTTCTGCTCCGGCAACTCGCCGTGCCCTTCCAGAAACGCCACTTTCGGCACTTCCGTCTGTTGCACTTGGTGTATAGCCTCCGCAAAGGCATACTCAAGGTTCTCAATGCTGGCGTTCAGGTTCTCCTCGCCCGACATCCCGCGGTTGTTTTGCAGCAGGCTGACCACCGCCGTGCGCCCCTTGTAGCGCACCAGCGCATAGGGATACACCGTCTGCTGCACCGTCGTCCCATTGTGCGCCCGCTCATGAATAACAATAGGCGTAAGCCCTTCTTCCGAGAACTCCCCATCCGAGGAGGGGTCCGCAAAGTCTCCCTTCAAGGGAGATTTAGAGGGTCTTAATTCTCCCATCTCCTCCAGCAACTCTGCCGTAGCGTTCTTCAGCCGCTGAAATGACGGATTGAGGTCGCCCGTCAGATAGACCGTTACCTCCACAGGCGCATCCAACTCGTCCAGCAACTGTTTGGTCGCCGCTGAGAGGCTGTATCGTTGGTCATCGGTCAGGTCAAGCCGCAAAACGCAGAAGTGTGCTGCCACATTCAGCAGCACCACACTTACAACGGCTATAACCCACCAATAACGCTTCATATTCACTTCGTGTTTTTAACTTCGCTTCGCTCCGTGTAAGGAACTTCGTGTACAGCGCGTAGCGCTTTTATACATTTACTTTCTTAACAGCCCCGCAGGGGCTTTCTAACACGTAGTTTCTTTACAGCCTCAGAGAGGCTTTTTTACTGCGCTTTCAGCGCATTCATCACTTCCTCGTTCACCACAACCTCGTACTTCTTGCGCAGCGCCTCAATCCACAGTTTCTCCAAGTAGTCTTGGTAGTCGGTCGTTACTTTCCCGCGCTCGTCGGTGTACTCCTCCGGCGCCTTCAGCACCTTGCCCACGCAAACCACATTCGGCAGCAGGCTATCGACCTCAAACTCAGCGCCTTTCACCTTGAAGCCGTATTTGTCCACCGCCGCGTTCTGCCCTTTCTCCCACAGCCCGTGTTGGAACTTGATATAGGTCGTGCTGTCGATGTTCAGCCGTTGGTTGAGATACGAAGCCACGGAGTCGGGCTCGGCGTTCTTGATGATGGCTTTTGCGGCTTTCAGCGTCGCTTGGTCTTTGCATTGCAGCACCCATCCTTTGTAGCGCGGCGCGTCCCAAGGGTAGTTCTTCTTGTTCGCAGCGAAGAACTTGGTCAACCCCACCGTGTCTTTCGCCGCCTTGTCCCATACCTCGCGCAGCGACACCTCAAAGAGCAGGATACCGTCATGGTACTCGCGCACGAGGTTACGCAGGTCTTCGTATTTCTCCTCCAAATGCGCGTCGGCATACTCCTTCACCTCGCGGTCGCTCATCGTCTCCGGCAGGTTGTACTCCGCGCGGGTCTTGCGAACGAACGAAGCGTCTGCCTCACGCATACGCTCATCGCGCTGCACCTGACGCAGTATCTGCTGACGCATGCTATCCAGCGGCTGAATGCCACGCTTGCCTTGCAGGTAGATGATATGCCAACCGAAGTTGCTCTCGAACGGCGCACTTATCTCGCCTACGTTCATGCCGAAAGCCGTGTCCTCAAACGGCTTCACCATCATCCCTTTGCCGAACCATCCGAGGTCGCCACCGCGCACGGCAGAGCCCTTGTCATCAGACAGTTGGCGAGCCATGTCGGCGAAGTTCTCCGGCGTCAGCAGCAGCGCAATCGAGTCAATCACCGCTTTCTGTGCGGCTTTCTGCTCCTCGTTCCCGCGCTGCACCATCTTCATCACGTGCGAAGCATGCACCTCCTCGTGCGCGCGCTCCTCTTCCACGAGTGCGATATGGAAGCCGTACGGCGTGCGGAACACCTCCGTTACCTCACCCACGGGCGTGGTATACACCGCGTTCTCAAACGAGTAGATATAGCGGAAAGGCGTTATCCATCCCAGTTCCCCGCCTGTCTCTTGCACGCCCGGGTCGGTCGATACCTCGCGAGCCACAGCAAAGAAGTCCTCCTTCGGCTGCTGCACCATCTTCTTGCCTTTCTTGATAGCCTTGCCCGTGGTTACCCGCACGCGGGCGTCCTCGATAGCGGCTTTCGCTGCCTCCACCACGCTGTCCGGCGCATTCATCGGGCACTGTATCGCGATATGTGCGGCACGGCGGTTCATCGCCATACGTCCGTAACTCATCTCCACAAGGCTGTCTATAGCGGCATCATCCCGCAGATACTTCGGCGTAGCCTGCGCGCGATAGCCCTTCAACTCCTTCAGGAAGGCTTCCGTCGTGTCAATCCCTTGCGCCTCTGCCTCTGCCACTTTCAGTTTGAAGTTAATGAACAAATCTAGATACTCCTCAATAGACTTTTGGTCTATCGTAGTCTCTTGGTTGTTCTTCTCGTAGATGTAGAGGAACTCCGAAACCATCACGGGCTTACCGTCAATAGTCATCAGCACGGCATCTGTCATGGAGGTGCGGTCTCCGGGCCGCACCATGGTAGTTTGCGCAGCCGCTGGGGACGCGGGCGTCTCGCCCGCGGTGGTCGGGTACGTCTCGCCCGCGGTTACCTGCCCGCTGACACCAAGGCTCATCACGCCCGCCATAATTGCTAAAAGTACTTTTTTCATAGCGAATATAATCTAATTTTCTATTTGTTTTCAATTTGCGTGCAAAGATACTACTTTTTTCTGAGATATGCAAATAAATCAACTAATTTATTTTTCCCGCATATTTACACAAAAGCATTAGCGACAACCTCTTGCCGCTAATGTTCAGGAAACATATCGTTTGCAAAACCAATGCCTAATAAAAAGGCATTACTCTCTGTTCTTCCTTTCCTCGTCTTCCCGCTCATCTTTCGGCTTCCGAGCCCAACGCCTCATTGCACGACCGTAGAGAAAGACTAAAAAGGAGAGTGCCAACATCGCCAAAATGGGGAAGGCTACATTTACATCATCACCCTTCAAAGAAGGTAGCAATAATCCCCAATAAATCAAAGGAAGGAACAAACCGGCGCACAAGAATAAAACAGCATAACATACCATAACACGCGGCATGTAATAATCTTGTTTGTTTGCAATTTGAATCTTTGCTTGTTGTTTCTCATCATCGCGTTTCACATAATACCACACACCTTGACCAATACCCAGCAGAGAACCTACTAAAATACAAATAGACATAATAATTTCTAAAGTTTCCATAGTACTGTTGCGATAAATTTCGCATTAAATTTATAAATCGTTAAATAACGTTG
>JBJECJ010000009.1:0-21240 GCA_051870955.1 Paludibacteraceae bacterium
CGAAAACAAATAAAATTTTCATAGTTAAGGTTTAGGTTTAATGGCAATAGGAGGCTGTGAAGTTTCCTATTGTTTTTTCCGACAAGCAAAAAGCACAAAACCGATACACTGAAAGATAAAGGATAAAAGTTGTTTCGGACTATTCGGGGCAATCGTTCTTTCATCCTTTATCTGTGGTTTGTGGGGGACAGAAAAACAAAAAAAACTCAAGGAAAGCATATGAAAAACGAGAAAAAGAATACCCAAAAAGAGGCAATGCAAGAGAGCATGCAGCCCGATATGTCCCGCCCCATCGTGGATTTCACCAACGTGGAAGAAGTGCGCAAAGCAGTGATTATGAGCGAGATACTGAATAAGAAATACTGATTTATAAATTCTAAAATAATACTATGGCAGTTACTTACATGACCGCAGAAGGTCTGCAAAAACTAAAGGACGAACTCCAATTCTTGGAGAGCACAGAGCGTCCGCGCGTGATTGCCGCTATAGCAGAAGCACGCGACAAGGGAGATTTGAGTGAAAACGCAGAATACGATGCCGCCAAAGAGGAGCAAGGGCATCTGGAAAGCCGTATCGCACAGTTGAAAGGCAAGATAATGGATGCCCGTATCATCGACCAAAGCACCGTCAAGACCGACGAGGTGCAGATACTAACTAAGGTACGCGTGCGCGTGAAGAAGAGCGGGGCGGAGAAAGTATATCAACTCGTTACCGAAGGCGAAGCGAACATCGCCGAGGGCAAGATAGCCGTTACCACGCCGATTGCCAAGGGACTGATGGGTAAGAAAGTGGGCGAGATAGCGCAAGTGCAGGTGCCCGCCGGAATGATGGAGTTTGAGATACTGGAGATAAGCCTGTAAGGACGCAGGACCGCTCACTTCGTTCGCTAAAAGATAAAGGATAAAAGACGAAATAGTTTCGACTCTGAAACCTCAGATACAATAGTAATAAGTCCTTCTTCCTTTATCTTTCATCCTTAATCCAAGGCAAGTCTTTCATCCTTAATCCTAATAGACAAAACTAATTAGTCTTTCATCCTTAATCCTTTATCTTTCATCCTACAATGACACTCTTCACTCGTATCATCAATGGTGAGATTCCTTCCTACAAGGTAGCGGAGGACGACAAATACTATGCGTTCTTGGACATCAACCCGCTGCAAAAAGGGCATACGCTGGTCATCCCCAAGTTGCCCGAGCCCGAGGCGGATTATATCTTCGACCTCGACGATGAGACGCTGGCGGGGCTGATGGTGTTCGCTAAGCGTGTGGCGCGCGCGCTAAAAGAGGCGACGGGTTGCCAGCGCGTGGGCGTAGCCGTGCTGGGCATGGAGGTGAATCACGTGCATGTACATCTCGTGCCGATGAACAGCGAGCGCGACATGCTCTTCACCAACCCGAAACTGCAACTGCCCGCCGAGGAGATGGCAGAGATAGCCAACTCCATCGCCGAGGCGATAGAAAGGGCTTGACGCCTATGAATAGCAGGTTTTTGATACGGATTGCCTTGTGTGGACTGATGTTCGCACAAGGCAATCTTGCTTTTGCAGCACAACCTGCGGACAGCCTCGCTTTCCAGCGGGCATTGTCGCAACGCAACAGTGGTATTGACGCGTTCAAAAAAGGCGAATCCGCCGCGGCGCAAGACAGCCTGATTGCCGCTTACGACACGTTTATGCGCCTGCAACGCTACGACTACGCCTCGCTCTGCCTCTACGAGCGCGCCATCGAGTACATGAACATCGGCGCATTCGACCAGATGGAGGTGCTGATGCGGCAGTTGGAGAGGCTGACCCAAACGCTCAACACTCCACACTCCACTCTCAACGACGAGCCCCGACAAGTCGGGGCGTATTCGTCTCTCGTACTCTTCAATTACTACTCCGTGGCATCCGCCTACTATGCCCAGTTGGATAGCGGCGACCTCGCTATCCGCTACGGCGAGCAGTCTATTCAGGCGATGGAGCAACTGCCTGACCCCGAGCAGTGGCGTATCATCCCGCCGTGGAACTACTACAACCAAGCCCTCTACTACGATTTCTACACCGACCCGCGGCAGACCGACAGCATAGAGGCATACCTGCTGCGCGCCGAGCGCGCCGCCGCCTTGCTGCACGACCCCGTTGACCGGCAAGAGGTCAACATCAGCATTCAGGATATGTGGGCATGGCTCCGATACTATCGCGGGCAATACCGCGCCGCCGAGCGGACGATGCTGGAGGTGCTGGCAATGATAGACAGCGTAGCAATCAATCAGCCCAATACAATAGTAACCGAGCGGGGCGAGGCGTATGCGTTCATGGTCATGCTTTGCACGGAGCAAGGTCGCTACCGCGAGGCACTCGACTGGCAAGAGCGGCTGATTGAGAACAACGCCGTCCGCTACGACATCGACAAGACCGCCAGCCTGCAAGAGATAGAGACGCGCTACGAGGTGGAGAAGCAGGCGCTCGAGATGGAGCGGCTGCAAGAGCGCAACCTCGCTTTCCGCCGCCTGCTCTACTTGCTGCTCTCGCTCTTGCTCTGCGCTATCTTGCTCATCATCGTGCTCTACCTGCGCAAGAAAAACACCGAGGCGAAACTGTATGAAGCCGCTTTGGAGGCGGACAACATGCGCAGCGCGATGAATGCTATGACCACCAAATCGGAGGATTCTGTCGGAGAACTGCTGATTAACAATCTCATCCAACAACTGCAAGCACAACCCGCCGATACACCTTACAAAGACACCACTATCGAACGACTTAAGTCATTGGAAACCAGCCGTATGACATCGCTCTTTGCCCAAGGAAGGCAACTCACGAACATGGACAAACGCTACATCCTCTGTTTTGCCGCGGGAATGAGTGCAGACCAAATAGCCCACCTTTTCCATATCGAAACCGCTTCTGTCTATACGGTCCGCTACCGCCTGCGCAAGAAGTTCCCCGCAGATTGTTTCCCGTACGGTTAGAGCACAACGGAGAGTAAACATCACCATATACACATCTAAAAAAAATGTCTTTTTGTTAGATTTATCATCTCTCCCATGACAAAATGCTAACCTGCACCTCGTCCTAATTTTTACGAGAGGATTACCTGACTGTAACCCGACATTAACCAGACTTTAACGAGTTACATTTTGACGCGGCTTCTCGCTTTTTTGTAACTTTTTCTATTCACCAACATCTCCTTGTGGGATGAATAATTCGTTTATTAACAACAATTTTTATGAAAAATTCTTTTTTCTTGCTTTTCGCTTTGCTGATGGTCTTGCCATCATGTATGTCCACTCGCACTTCTGTGGCGAACTATCAAATGACAGATGGTGAAGAAGTGTGTTACTCCAAAGGAAGGCAGTGTTACTTGTTTTGGGGACTCGTTCCTCTGGGCAGAACTCGTGTAGCCACGCCCCCCGATGGCGTATGCGAGGTGCGCACACATTACGGTTTTTGGGATGCGTTTGTGTCGCTTATAACAGGTGGTATCTTCGAGATGCAGCAAATCAAAGTTTATACTAAAAAACCGGCAAAAGCGGCTGCAACTTCGACTCCTCCATCTTCATCGGCACCTGCCGGAAGTTCCGAGGCTCCGCAACCTTGAGTAAAGAGTTTAGCCTCAATAAGACGGACCAAACCATAGAAAAGTGCTATTCCATTTACGTGAATAGATAACAAAATAGGCTGCCTAACCGCATTTGGTTAAGCAGCCTATTTCATTAAATGTCCTTATCGAATCACACCTGCGCCGACAGCATCGCGAGGATAACCGTCGCACCGCCGCGGACGATGTCGCCGCCCGCAAACAACCCTCGCAGGCTTAATTTTGAGTGCTAAGTAACCAAGACGGTAAAAAAACATACTCTTCATTTGCATAATTCAAAAAATTGTTGTAATTTTGTCCGCGAAATCGAAAATGGGGTTGCGGGTGGGGCTCACGCCGACCTGTCCCGAACTGTCGGGAAACAGCAAAAACTCCAGCGGAAGTCCGCACACGCCGAGCATTGAGATTTCAAACTTGTCCCTGTTTACCCCGATTCATCGGGAATTTATCGGGATATACTAAAATAAAAGCGTTTATTGGCGCTTGTTTTGGAACTACGTAATCAGCAATTATTGACAAACCAAGGCAAGAAAGACAATGAACGCCTGCAGGATATGACCAATCCTATCGTCCATGACGAAGATTATCATATTCGGCGTGGGCGTACAGATTGTTTATTCTTTTTGTCAAGGTTTTGCTGAACCTCGTAGTTGTAGAATGAGCGAAAGAAGTGGCTCCACGCTTTTTGTTAATAATTGACCTATCTGGAGTCGATAGGTAAAAAAGTTGCGCCCGACACGTATTAGGGAATTAGTATGAAAAATACCTTTGTTATGTCTTTCGTTTTGTTCAGTTGCTTTTTAGGGTGCATTAGTTGCGAATCAAATGAACCTACAAACAATAATGGGAAACCATTTTCTGTTGGGGAAAATAAAAAAATTATATTTTCCTCCGGTAATCTGCAATACACTCAAAGCACCGACACTTGGAGTTTTGCTTCCTCTCAATACGAAATGATTGGAGAAGCAAACATCGTTAATAGACAACTGGCTGATAAAATAGACTTATTTGGTTATAGTGCACAAGGTGCTGAAGCACAATGGGGTATTAGTACCTCCACATCGGATGAAATGTACTTTGGGGACTTCGCTGATTGGGGGCAAAATATCGGAGACGGAAAAACATGGCGCACTCCAAGCCAAGAGGAATGGGAATATCTCATAAATAAAAGGGTTAATGCCCTTGAATTACAGGGGGTTGCATGTATATGGCAAAACGAAGATGGTTCCCAATTTACGAATGGATTAATCTTTCTCCCCGATGATTGGGAATGCCCAAAAGGCATCATTTTTAGAAGTGGCACAGACTACGAATATGCCGAAAGTCAGATTTTCAGCATCAGTCAATGGAAAGAACTAGAAGCTGCTGGAGCCATTTTCTTACCAGCAGCAGGCTACCGAGATGACGAAACGGACGAACAACAGGAAAGTTGCGTATATTGGTCGTCCACACCTCATAAATATAGTGAGGCTGTATGCCTTGCTTTTATTCCGGATAAAGGTTTATCTTCTTCATGGAATACGCCACGTGAATATGGTTACGCAGTACGATTGGTAAAAGATTTTTAGCACTACCATATTTATAACACAAAACCTACATATACTGAGAGACTTTCCAATTTACACATCTCTCAAAAAACAAAGACCGCAAAACCAATTGGTTATGCGGTCTTTATTGTGTTGTTATAGGACTAACATTTTTCCGACAGCATCGCGTGCATCTCTTTGGCAGCGTGTCTGCCATCCGACATGGCGAGTATAACCGTCGCACCACCGCGGACGATATCGCCGCCCGCGAACAGCGTAGGGATAGCCGACTGCATCTTCTCGTTCACCACAATGGTGCCTTTCTTGCTGATTTCCAGTCCTTTGACCGAAGAAGGAATCAATGGGTTAGGCGATACGCCCACGCTGACAATCACCAAGTCTGCGGGGATGGTTACCGTCTCTCCCTCTACGGGCACGGGACTCCTGCGCCCCGACTCATCGGGCTCGCCCAGCGTCATCACCTGCAGCACCGCCTCTTTCACACGCCCGTTCTCGTCGGCATGATACTCCAGCGGGTTGTGCATCGTCATAAACTCGATGCCTTCCGCCTTCGCGTGGTGCACCTCCTCAATACGTGCGGGCATCTCCTCCTCCGAACGGCGATAAACAATGATGGCATGCTCTGCGCCAAGTCGTTTAGCGGTACGCACGGCATCCATCGCCGTGTTGCCACCGCCTACCACCACCACATTTCTACCCCGCAGCAACGGCGTGTCAGTCGCCTCGCTGCTTGCGTCCATCAGATTCACGCGAGTCAGATACTCGTTGCACGACAGCACACCGTTCAGGTTCTCACCCGGGATATTCATGAATCGCGGAAGCCCTGCGCCGGAGCCCACAAAAATACCGGCATAGCCCTCCGCCTGCAACTGCTCCACGGTAATCGTCTTGCCCACGATAGTATCGGTCTTGAACTCCACGCCCAGCGCACGCAGCCCGTCTATCTCCGCATCCACAATACGATTCGGCAGACGGAACTCGGGGATACCGTACTTGAGCACGCCGCCAATCTCATGCAGCGCCTCGAACACCGTAACCTTGTAGCCATACTTCGCCATATCGCCTGCAAACGCCAATCCCGCCGGACCGGAACCGACCACGACTATACGACCAAGACCCTCTAAATCTCCCTTAAAGGGAGACTTTGGGTTCTCCCCCTTTAAGGGGGAGTTAGAGAGGGTCTGTTCCTCTCTCGCGTAGTCCGCCACAAAGCGTTCCAGATAGCCGATAGCCACAGCCGGCTTGCCCATCTTCAGGTGAATACAATGTGCCTCACACTGCTTCTCCTGCGGGCAGACGCGCCCGCACACTGCCGGCAACGTGCTGCTCTCTTTGATAATTGCCGCAGCACCCATCACATCGCCCTGCTCCAACTGTTTGATAAACGCGGGGATATGGATATTCACGGGACAACCCTCCACGCAGGTCGGGTTCTTGCAGTTCAGGCATCGATGCGCCTCGGTAACAGCCTGCTCAAACGTCAGACCTTGGTTCACCTCCTCGCGCAGCGAGTGAATCCGCACCTCCGGCGCCAACTCATTCATCTGCACACGCGGTATCGCCACCCGGTCCTTGTTGGAAAGGGGCGACGACCCACCCCGTCCCTCCCTACAAAGGGAGGGGGATAGATTAGTATCTATAGACGAATGTAATCCGCCTACTCTCCCCCTTTGCAGGGGGAGTTGGAGGGGGTCCAAATTCTCCTTCTTGTACTTCTCATACGCCTCCGTTTCCTCTGCCTTGTACGACTTCAAGCGCGAGAGCATCTCATCGAAGTCCACCTCATGCGCATCGAACTCAGGTCCGTCCACGCACACAAACTTCGTCTTGCCGCCCACGGTAACACGGCATGCGCCGCACATTCCCGTCCCGTCCACCATGATGGTGTTCAGGCTCGCCTCCGTGGGGATATCGTACTTCTTGGTCGTTAGCGCCACGAACTTCATCATGATGGCAGGCCCTATCGTGATACATTTGTTCACCGTCTCGCCTTGTATCACCTGCTCCACCCCCTGCGTAATCAGCCCTTTCGTGCCCAGCGACCCGTCATCCGTCATCACTATCACCTCATCCGACACCGCCTCCAACTGCTCGCGCAGGATTATCAACTCCGCCGTTCGCGCTGCCAACACGGTAACCACACGATTGCCTGCCGCCTTCATCGCCTGCGCGATGGGCAACATCGGTGCCGCACCCACGCCGCCGCAGGCACACACCACGGTGCCGTACTTCTCTATCCGCGTCGCGCGCCCCAGCGGTCCTACTACGTCCGCCAACTCCTCGCCGACCTCCATGGCTGCCAACTTCGCTGACGACACGCCGATACGTTGCACCACCAGCGTTATCGTACCCCGCTCCACATCCGCGTCTGAGATGGTCAGAGGCATACGCTCGCCCTGCTTCTCTACACGCACAATAACAAAATGCCCCGCCTTGCGGCTGCGGGCAATAAGCGGCGCCTCTACTTCCAACTCCGCCACATTCTCCGAAAAGAATCGTTTACTTACTATCCTATACATTACATGCTATGCATTTTATGTTCATCGTTGCACGTTGTCACTTCATGTTGTTCCTTTCATGCAAACACGCAGTGCCAACATAAAGTGGTTAACAGGAACTGACTAACTTTTAAAAATACTTCACTTCCTCGCCCACAATCGAACTGAGCAGGTTGTTTGCCAAGCGGCTTGCGCCGAAGCGGAAACTCTGGTTGTTGAGCCAGTCCTGACCCAGAATCTCTTTCACCAGCGTGTAGTGTTGCACTGCCTCTTCCGTAGTGCTCACGCCGCCCGCGGGCTTGTAGCACACTTTCGCGCCGGTCTTCGCCTGCCAGTCTTTGATGGCATGGCACATCACAAAAGTTGCTTCCGGCGTAGCGTTCACGGCAATCTTACCCGTAGAGGTCTTGATGAAGTCCGCCCCTGCCGCCATCGCCAGTATGCTTGCGCGGTAGATGTTCTCCGCCGTCTTCAGCGCGCCCGTCTCCAGAATCACTTTCAGGTGTGCCCCGCGGATAGCGGCTTTTATCTCGCTTATCTCGTCAAACACCTCTTGGTAGTTGCCTTCGAGGAACTTCCCGATAGAAATCACGATGTCTATCTCCGTTGCCCCCGCTGCCACAGCCATCGCCGCCTCTGCCACCTTCACCTCGATGAACGTCTGCGAGGCGGGGAAGCCCGCTGCCACAGCCGCGATACCTATCGGCTCCGTCAGTGTCTTCTTAGCCGTCTCTACCAGCGCGGGATACACGCACATCGCCGCCACGTTGGGGATGTCGGGATATGCCTTGTTGAATCCGTTCACTTTCTCTGCCATGCCCGCCACTTTCGCCGTGGTATCATCGCCGTTGAGGGTCGTCAGGTCTATCGAATGCAGACACTGTTTCCACACCTCCGCATGGTTATTCTCATCGAAATGCTTACTGAGAATCTCCGCCGTCGCGGTCTTCACTTCCTCATCGCTGTACGCAAACGGGTACTGCGCAAATAATTCTTCAAACTTATTCATAGTGTTTAGTCATTTTAATCATAAGTCGCTGTATATCAACTCCTCAGAGCAGTATTATTTTAATTGTTAATTGTTAATTATTAATTAAAACTCCTCTTCCGCCAATCGTCCGACTACCGTCTCATTGCCCCGCACAAGGTCGCCCACCGCCACAAACATCTCCGTATTCAGCGGCAGGTACATATCCACGCGCGAGCCTAACTTGATGAAACCCAAGTGGGTATTCCTATGCGAATGTTTCCCCGGTTTGGCGTAGGTTACTATCCGTCGTGCCATCGCACCGGCAATCTGCCGCACGGCAATCTGCACTTTCGACGGCGTCTCTATCACCACCAGCGAGCGCTCGTTCTCCGTGCTCGACTTCGGCAGCCACGCTCCCTGATGACGACCTTTCTGGTGCTCCGAAACCAGTATCGTACCCTCTATCGGATACCAGTTCGCATGCACATTAAACGGCGACATGAAGATACTCACTTGCAGCCGCTCCTCATGGAAATACTCGTTTTCCATCGTCGGCTCCACCACCACCACGCGCCCGTCGGCAGGCGCCACGAGGAAGTTCGGGTCATCCAACTCCAATACACGCACAGGGTTGCGAAAAAAATAGGTAACGAACACCAGCAACATTGCCGACAGCAACAGCAGTATCGCAAACAGCCAATGCGCCGTGTACATGAACGCAATGATATTCACCACAAACAGCACCAACGTCAGACCGATAATGGTGTTTCGCCCTTCGCGATGTATCTTTACTCGTTTGATTTTCTTCATATTAAAGTATATTTGCTCAACATCTTCCGAAAACTCCGACTATTCAGATTACTCCGATTTCATAGAGCAGTGGCTCTCTTAATTCTTAATTCTTAATTCATAATTAACAACTCCACGCCCCATACGGGAACTGCGCTATCATCGACGCCGCTTGGTCGATGCCCTGCTGAATCTTCTTGTCCAGCATCATCTTGAACATCATCGGGATATCGGCTTTCAGCGTCAGTTTGATACGCGTATCCATCGGCGCCACTTCCTTCATCTGTATCCAGAAGTTCATCTCCATCGGAATACCCTCTGCACCGTACTTAATCACCTCATTCTCAGTCTTATCCACTATCAGGATAGTGATTTTCTGCCCCAGTCCGTCCACTTTCATGCGCACACTCTCCTCCTCTATCTCCAACTCCTGCACCTTATCTTTCGGTATCAAGTCCTTCACCCTATCAAGGTTCTTCAGGTTGCTGAACACACTGTATATCTGCGCTGCCGACGCCGCCACCTTGGTCACGGCACTCTCGTATTTGCACTCCGACATAAATGTTCTATTTTTAAGATTCTACACTCCTGCACCAAGAGCCGATTTTTTCGCGGGTCTCTCGCGGGTCTCCCGCGGGTCGTTCGCAGGTCCCGCGGGCAGGAAAAATATACGATTATTAAGATTTACTGCTTTTCTTCCACCGTGCGGGGTTCTTGCGCCAGTCGCTCAACGCCGTCCAATCCTCCTCTTTTCCGATACCCTCAACGCGCGCCTGCTGCACCACCGCCTCGTAGTTCGTCAGCGACACCAGAGGCACATCCGCCTCCTTAAACAACTTCGTCGCATTCGGCAACTGGTAGTCAAATATCGTTACCACACCTTCCACCGAGCAGCCGCTGTTGCGCAATGCCTCCACCACGCTCATCGCATAGTGTCCCATACTCACCTGATTTTCAATCACTACCACTTTCTGCCGCGGACGCAAATCGCCCTCTATCTGATTCTCCAACCCGTGGTCTTTCGGCGTCGGGTGCACATACACATACGGCAACGCCAACTGGTCAGCCACCAACGCACCGTGCCCTATCGCATTCACTGCCACACCCGCTATCACATCCGCGTCGGGGAACAACTCCGCCACCATTCGAGCCAGTTCCAACTTGATGAAACTGCGCATGTAAGGATAGGAAAACACTTTCCTATCGTCAAAGTAAATAGGTGATTTCCAGCCGTTTGCCCACACAAAAGGGCTCTTCGACTGTACGCTGAAGCATTTCAGTTGCAGCAACTTCTTTGCTACCAATAGTTCCAATTCACTCATAGTCGTCATCCTCCTCGGTAAAGGTATTGTTTTGAACAGGTTAAATTCGCGACAAAGATACAACTTTTTTTTGATATATGCAAGAGTTTGCTATTTTTCCAAACGTTTTTGGTATTTTTCCACTTGCATGGAAGTCAGTTTGATACGCCTCTCCACCTCCACCATATCCCGCATGGCCATGCCCAATCGGTAGGTCTCCATCAGCGCCTCCTTATCATTCTGCGAGAGGTAAAACACCGCCCTCGAACGGCTCCCGCGCAACTCCACCCTCGCGCGCGCGTTCCTATATATGTCTATGAAATGAAGGCAACGCAAAGCCTCGTCGCCCTCTATCGTCAGCGTCTCGTGCCAACCCTCCGTCTCAAAAGCATGCACTTCGCCGGTGAATGTATCTTCCAGATTATCAGCACTCAGCACCACTCGCTCAAAACCCAGCGCCCGCTCCCCGAAATAGTAGAAGCGCACTATCGTCTGTCCGTCATCGCGCACGTAGGTCTGAATGTAGTTGCGCGCCGTGTTGCTCGTAGTGCGCAGCAGCCGATGCACGTAGTGCCCCTTGTCCTCATATCGTTCATCCTTCTCGTACTTGAATCGCGGCAGCAGCGCATCCAACTCCGGCGCCAACGCCTGCTGCAGCGAGTCATAGTACGCCAGCGTCCGCTCCTGCGCCACCAGCGACAGACTGTCCTGCTGCCGCTTCTCCGCCTTTCTCACTTCCGCCTTCGACGGCTGCCGCCCGCAGCCGCACAGAAACAACACTCCGCACAGCAAACCGAGGCACCATCCCCTATGCGCTACGATATATCGGAGCGCATCACATCGGAGCGCATCACACAAAGTCCTTCTCATTGTCTTCCTCTTTTTCCTTCACACTCCGTTTCCCGTGCGAGTAGAAATAACCGTACATCACCATCATTATCAGCACGATACAGATACTGAACACCCCCAGCAGGATGGTATCTTCCGTGCCTATCTTGTCCAACATCTCCACGCTGCCTTCTTCGAGGTAGTTGTACGCCACAAACGCCACTACCACTGCCGCGCAGTTGTTCACAAAGTGCATCAACATCGGTGCCCAAAGGCTCCCCGTCCACCACAGCATGTAGCCGAACATCGCCCCCAGCAGCATGCGCGGCAAGAAGCCGTAGAACTGAAAATGCACAAAACTGAATATCGCCGCCGCTGCCCATATCGCCACATGTTTGTTGCGCGTGAACATCCCTTGCACCACCCCGCGGAAGGTCAACTCCTCCGCCAACGCCGGCAGCAACGCCATCAAGCCGATATTCACCAGCAGCCCGCCTATCGTATCCACCCGCAGAAACTGCTCCGTCAGTTGCGCCGCTGCGTCTTCCTGCATCCGCATCCACTGCTCTATCCCGCTCATCCACTCCGGCAACGACATCTGCTGATTCCAAGCACTCAGCAGGTTAATCCCGGGCAGCGCCAGCAGCATGATGACCACCGCCGCCAGCACCTCCTGCCACGCAAGCCCTTTGTCCAAATGCAGCCACTGCATAGGACGCTCGCTCCATAGATAAGCGCCCGCCAACGCCGGCAGCAGGAAGGTCGCCACCGTCTGCAAAAACTGCAACCATTTCGTCCCTGCCATCGTGTCTCTGTTCGGCAAGAAGAACCATATTCCTATCGCCGCTATCGTCAGCACGCCCATGATACCGAGCCACACCAGCACCCGCACCAAAATAGACGCATTCGAAATTTTACCCTTCAACATAAGCCTTATACATTAAGTATGAAACATCAATTCTTCAAGCAACTGATAGGCACTACCAAGACCCCGTCCTCGCGCCTGTAAGCAAACGCTCCCACCGCAGTGAGCACCATCATAAACGCCGGCGCAGGCATTCGGTCGGTGTCTATCTTCGAAGCCAGCAACTTCAGATTGTGTGCCCCTTCCTCGATATACTTCTCGCCGCCTATTTTCACTTCTATCAAGCCGTAAGAGCCGTCATTGCGATGGAGTACGGCATCGCATTCCAAGCCGTTGCTATCACGAAAATGATAGACCTTACCATCCAACACCTCGGCATACACCCTCAAATCACGCACTGCCATCGTCTCAAACAGCAACCCGAAAGTCCGCATATCGCGCAGCAAATCCTTCGGACCGATACGCAGCGCCGCGGTTGCTATACTGGGGTCAACGAAATAGCGGGTATCACTGGTTCGTATCGCCGACTTACTACGCAGATTGGGATTCCACGCCTCCATATCCTCCACCACGAATATCATACGCAATGCCCTCAGATAGGACGCCACCGTGTTCTCGCTTAGCGCCGTGGCTTCATTCGCACGCATATCCGCCACTATCGATGCCACCGAGGCTTGCGAGGCTTGATGCCGAGCATAACTACGCAGCAACTTGCGCGTGCTCTGCTCATCGCGCCGCACGTCATCCACCTCCATAATCTCCTGTGTAGCCACGGCATCCACATAGTTGTACGCCTGCCGCAGCGCCGCTTTCTCCGACCTGCCTACCGCTTTGGGCCAACCGCCGCGGCAGAGCAGGAAAGCCATATGCTGCAAATCGTTGCCGTCCGCCAACGCCTGCTGAAAGCGCCCCTCGAAAACATCCTCCAAACTTACCTTGCCGTTGCTGTCTCCCGATTCCCAAAGCGACATCGGTCGCATCGTAATCCACGCAGCCCTACCCGTTCCGGTATGGGTAATCTTGTCGCGGCGAGGGGGCACCGCAGAGCCCGTAAAGATAAACTGCCCGTCTTTGCCACGCCTATCCACCATGAAACGCGCCGCATCCCACAACTGCGGCACCAGTTGCCATTCGTCTATCAGCCGCGGCGTTGCCCCCTCCAGCAACAGACCAACGGAAGAGGCTGCCAAGTGCATGATGTTCTCTTGCATACTCGGGTCGTTCATATACAGCACGCTCTTCGCCTGCTGCCGCGCTGTCGTAGTCTTTCCGCACCACTTTGCACCCTGCACCAATATCATTCCGGCTACCTCCAGTTGCTCCTTCAAAACCACATCTGCCAAACGCGGTCTATACACCTCATTTCCCTCATATTTTTCTTCCAATTTTTCTTCCATTTTCTATCTCCTTTCCGTTCTTTTTCAAATCCGCCGCAAAATTACTAAAAACAAATGAGTTAAGCAAATATTTTTCGATATTTTTTTCATTTCATTGTGGAATTTGAGGATATTTCGTTGTGGAATTTGAGGTTTTTTTATTGGGGAATTTGAGGATTTTTTTATTGGGGAATTTGAGGATAGCTACGCCCTTATAAATCGTAATTCGTAAATCGTAAATTACAAGGGGTCCACATCCGCCAAAATCGTTGTGCCTTTGCAGTCGGGGAGCGATTGAGTGTAGGTTATCTGCTCGCGGAGGAGTTGCTTGGCTCGTCGGATGTTCGCCGTTGCCTCCACGCGCAGTCGAATCTCGCGAATATACTCGTTCCGCATGCGGCTCACCTGCGGCACTACCACAGCCGACACCCGCTCGCCGAAAATCTGCCGCAACCGCTCCTGCAACACCCTCGCCGCGCACTCCAAGCGGCTCAGGTTATGGTGCTTCAAGACCAGCACCATCATCCGATAGAAAGGCGGGTAATGGAACAGTTCGCGCTCTGCTATCTGCGTCTGAAATAAGCCCTCGTAGTCATGCCGCTGCACATAGTCCAGCACGGGGTTCTGCGGCTCGAAAGTCTGGATAAACACCTCCCCTTGCTGCCCTTTCCTGCCTGCTCTGCCTGCCACCTGCTCCAGCATCTGGTAGGCGCGTTCGTAACTGCGGAAATCGGGTTGGTTGAGCAAGGCATCGGCGCTGAGCACCGCCACCAGCGCCACATCATCGAAATGTAAGCCCTTGGTAACCATCTGCGTACCGATGAGGATATCCACCTCATGGTTTGCCATGGCGTTGATAATCTGCTGATAAGCGTTCTTATTGCGCGTGGTGTCGAGGTCCATGCGCAAGACGCGGGCATCGGGGAAGAGTTTCTGCACTTCCTCCTCCAGCCGCTCGGTGCCGAAGCCCTGCACGCGCATCTTGCCTCCGCAGGCGGGACATTGCGCGGGAATGGGGGTATGGTAGCCGCAGTAGTGGCAGGTCATCTCTTGCAGGCGCATGTGGAGCGTGAGCGGCACATCGCAGTTGACGCAGCGGGGTGTCTGCCCGCAGACGGTGCACTGGAGCAGCGGCGCATAGCCGCGGCGGTTTTGGAAGAGTATCACCTGCTTGCCGTTTGCCAGCACCTCTTGCATCCGCGCCACCAGCGGGTCGCTGAAATGGTCGTACATCTCCTTGCGGTGGTACTGCCGCTTGAGGTCGATAATACGTATCCGCGGCAGTTGCAGACCTGCATATCGCTCGTTGAGGCGCACCAGTCCGTACTTGCCCGTCATGGCGTTGTGATACGACTCCACCGAGGGCGTGGCAGAGCCGAGCAACACTTTCGCCCCTTGCCATCGAGCCATCATCATCGCCACGCTGCGGGCATGGTAGCGGGGCGCAGGCTCCTGCTGCTTGTAACTCGCCTCATGCTCTTCGTCCACAATCACCAGCCCGAGGTCGTGCAGCGGCAGAAAGACCGCCGAGCGAGCACCTAAGACCACGATGGGGGTCTGCGCATCGCGCACAGCGCGGTAAATCTCCACGCGCTCCGCATCGCTGAAGCGGGAGTGATAAACGAGCAGTCGGCTGCCGAAGACGGCTTGCAGACGGGTGGTGAGTTGGGTGGTGAGCGCTATCTCAGGCACGAGGTAGAGCACCTGCTTGCCGCGCTGCAACTGCTCTTGGATAAGGTGGATATAGACCTCCGTCTTGCCGGAAGAGGTAACGCCGTGGAGGAGGACAGTGGAGACTGGGGACGCGGGCGTCTCGCCCGCGGGCGGTTCGGAACGAACCGATTTGGCAAGCAATGCTGTTACAGTCAAGGCTTTTGCCTTGTCCGTCCCGACAGTCGGGGCGTTCCCTGTGGGCATTGAGGGCTGAGAGAAGCCAAAGTATCTGTCTATCTCGTCTTTGGCTTTTTGCTGCGCTTCGGTGAGCGGATGGGCAGGCTCTATGCTGCCCGTATAGGCTTGCAGACGGGTGGTGTTCTCTTCGTATTCATCGAGGATACCGCGCTCCACCAATGCTCGCACGATAGCCGTGGACTCCCCCGACTGCTCTATGAGGAGACGCTTTTCGCAGGAGGGTGGAACCTGAAACTTGAAACTTGAATCCTTTAGTAGTGTCTCTAAGACACGCTGCTGTTTGGGAGCGCGAGCGAGGTTGCAGAGGGCTTGCTGCGGGTCTATGCCCTCGCGGAGACGAATAAAAGTGGTGGTGCGGGCTTTATAGTTATCATCGAGTATACCGGCAGGCAGCGCGGCAGCAAGCACCTCGCCGAGGGTGCACATGTAGTAGTCAGCAATCCACTGCCATAGTTGCAGTTGTTGCTCGCTGACCCATATAGGGGAAGGAGTAAAGGAGGTGCGGTCTCCAGCGAACTCCCCCGCCCCGCTTGCGGGGAGGGGGCAGGGGGCGGGGTAGGAAAAGACCGCACCTCCTTGAGTATCCAGCACTTCGATAATCTCGCGGGGGGTGATGGCGGCGTTGAGAGGGTCGGTATGCTCGCGGAGGACGATGCCCGTGATGCTCTTTCTGCCGAGCGGCACCAGCACTCGCGCCCCTACCGCAGGCAGAGACATGCTATCGGGAACGGCATAGGTGTATGCATCACTGATAGCCAAGGGCAATATGACATCTAATAACTTCGTGTTAGATAACTTCGTGTTGGGAACTTCGTGTTAGATAACTTCGTGTTGATAAGATGAAGGATAAAAGACTTATTACATTCGTTCTTTTTTTGCGTGGTTTGATTTTGTTGATTCTTTTATTTTCTTTTGCGGCTGTTGCCGAGTGTACCTTCCCGCCCCCTTACCCCCTCCCCTCCTTTCAGTAGAGGCGGGGGAGTTAGAGTTAGCTTCGTCTGTGAAATGTAAAGGAGGCGCAGTTGCTACTCCCTGACTCGCTTCCCAAACATGTCGCTGACAACTTGGCTCAACCGTTTGTGTATGCTTTGCCACTCCCCCGCCTCCCTCGCAGAGGGGGGAGGGGGTTAGGGGGCGGGAGGAGGACTCGGCATTCAGCCGCACTATAACCTTCATAAGCCGAAAGTAACAAATCCTTTATTCTGTCCCCTCCTTCCCCTTTTGCGGCTTGATGCCGAGTGTACCTTCCCGCCCCCGTACCCCCTCCCCTCCTTTCAGGAGAGGCGGGGGAGTTAGAGTTACCTTCGTCTGTTTAGGATGAAGGATAAAGGATGAAGGATAAAAGACTTATTACCTTTTTCCCTGAATACTCATAGTCGGAACTATTTAGTCTTTAATCCTGTGTCCTTAATCCTTTATCCATTTTTTGGTAGCATGCTCGGCAGAGGGGTTCGTAGGAGTCGGTCTCGCCGAGGAGAACTCGTTTCTCGGAGGCTACGAGTCGGTGGCTGACATAGGCGAGGTCGCCGCAGCGGACGCAGATGGCGTGGGTCTTATAGACATCATCGGCTATCGCCATGAGCGCGGGCATAGGTCCGAAGGGGTGCCCCTTGAAGTCCATGTCGAGCCCTGCAACGATGACGCGCATGCCGCGGTTAGCCAACTGATTGCACACGTCCACGATACCCATGTCGAAGAACTGCGCCTCGTCGATGCCGACCACATCGCAGTCGTCGGCAAGTAGGAGGATGTTCTGACTGGAATCGACGGGCGTGGAGGGGATGACGTTGTGGTCGTGGCTGACCACATCCTCCTCGGAATAGCGCACATCGATGGCGGGTTTGAAGATTTCGACTTTCTGCTTGGCAAACTGTGCCCTTTTCATACGGCGGATGAGTTCTTCGGTCTTGCCGGAGAACATGCTTCCGCACACGACCTCCACGCTACCTCTGCGCATGGCAGGTCCTTTGGTATCTCTTTCGGAAAACATAATAAACTTCGTGTAAATAACTTCGTGTTTGTAACTCCGCTTCGCTTCGTGTTTGTAACTTCGTGTTGGGAACTTCGTGTAATTAACTTCGTGTTATAAACTCCGCTTCGCTTCGTGTACCGCGCTGCACATTTACTTTATTACAGCGCGTAGCGCTTTCTTACACGAAGTTTCTTTACAGCCCGCAGGGGCTTTTTTACACAAAGTTCTTGTCAAATTGAGAGGCCAGTCCTCCTTCGCCGGTTTCTTTGTAGAGGGAGGGCAGGTCGTGTCCTGTCTGCTTCATGACCTCCACCACTTTGTCGAAGGACACGCGGTGGTTGCCGTCGGTGAAGGAGGCGTATAGGTTGGCGTCAAGTGCTCGTGCGGCGGCGTAGGCGTTGCGCTCAATGCAGGGTATCTGCACGAGTCCGCAGACGGGGTCGCAGGTCATGCCGAGGTGGTGTTCGAGTCCCATCTCGGCGGCGTACTCTATCTGTGCGACGGAGCCTCCGAAGAGTTGTGTGGCAGCGGCAGCCGCCATGGCGCATGCTACGCCGACTTCCCCTTGGCAGCCGACCTCCGCGCCGGAGATAGAAGCGTTGTGCTTGACCACATTGCCGATGAGTCCGGCGGTAGCGAGGGCGTGGAGGATACGCGTCTCGCTGAAGTCCTTGCTCTTCCAGAGGTGGTAAAGCACGGCGGGTAGGACACCGCAGGAGCCGCAGGTGGGGGCAGTAACTATCTTACCGCCGGCAGCGTTCTCCTCGGCGACGGCGAGGGCATAGGCGAAGACGAGTGCGCGTGTGCGGATGTTATCGCGGTAGCCGGAGGCTTTGATGAAATAGGCGTTGGCTTTTCGCCGCAGGTGTAGGGGTCCGGGCAGCACTCCCTCGGCGTCTATGCCTCGCTCGACGGCTTCGACCATGGTCTGCCATACGAGACGCAGATAGTTCCATATATCCGCCCCCTCACATTCCTCAACATACTCCCAATAGCCTTTGCCGGACGACTCGCAGTAAGCTTTGATATCCCCCAAGGAGGTGCGGTCGGAAGTGTTATCCCGACAAGTCGGGAGCCGCACCAAAGGAGAATCCCCGGTTTGGTTCTCCCCCTTTAAGGGGGAGTCAGAGGGGGTCCCAAGCGCCCCGCCGCCGATGCTATAGACGAGCCAGCGGGCGGTTTGGTTACCCGCTTGGTCGTAGGCGCGAAACTCCATGCCGTTGGGGTGGAAGGGCTTGAAGACATGCGGCTCCCAAAGGATTTGTATGCCGGGGATGGACTGCATGATAGCCACATCGGTCATGTGTCCTTTGCCGGTGGCGGCGAGGCTGCCGTAGAGGGTAACCTCATAGTGTGCGGCATCGGGGTGCTTGGCATAGAACATCTCCGCCGCTTTGCGCGGTGCCATGGTGTGGCTGCTGGACGGTCCGTAGCCGATACGGTATATGTCTCGAATGGAATCCATGGGTAACTTCGTGTGATTAACTCCGCTTCGCTTCGTGTTTGAACTTCGTGTAAGAAACTGCGCTTCGTGTTTGAACTTCGTGTTTATCACTTCGTGTTGGTCAGTTTCTGTTGGTGCTTCGCGGTTGTCATGCAATGCCCACTGGGGACGCGGGCGTCTCGCCCGCGGTTGTCATGCAATGCCCCTGGGGACGCGGGCGTCTCGCCCGCGGTTGTCATGCAATGACCAACATGAAATGCCAACATGAAATGACTAACTCGAAAAGCGTGTGCAAAGATACAACAAAAAGTTGAAATATGCAAGGGAGTTGCATCGTATTTTTGTTATTTTCGTTGAGTAAACGTTGTTTACGTAGATTACGTAGATTACGAAAAATACGGAAAGTACGTAAACTACGTAAAATACGTGAAACTACGAAAACTACGCGAAGCTACACAATCTGCATGAGTTGTTTATGGAAGTCGTCGTTGGAGAGGGGGGAGGCATTTTTGACTTTGGTTTTGTAGGTATAGATGGTGTTGATGGAGTAGTCGAGGAGAATGGCTATTTGGTTGTTGTCGTTGATGCCGAGTCGGATAAGAGCGAAGATGCGTAGTTCGGCGTTGAGCAGTTCGCCGCTCTTGGGTGTTATCTGCTTGTCGGGGGAGAGGAGGGTGTTGAATTGTGGGATGAAATTGGGGAAGATATGTAGGAAGATGGTGTCGAATCGTCGGTAGAAGTCGTTTCGTAGTGTGCGCACATCGGCGTATTGTGGAATGATAGTGAGTTCGTCCCATCGTTTGTCTTGTGTACGTTTCTTGACGTAGTGTTGATATTTCTCGAGTTTGCTATAGACGGAACTCTCATTGCAGAGGAAGGTAGCGATACACTCCTCTTTGATGGCATTGGCTTCGGCGAGCCGTTGGTTGAGCAGTTGCAGTTTTCGTTCGGCAGCGATGGTGGCACGGATACGGTTGTAGAGGAAACCAAGGGCGATGCACAGAATAAGCAGGACCACATAGAGACAACTATTTAGGATGCGTATGCGCCGGTTATGTTGCTGCTGCAAGAGCAGTTGCTGCTGTTCGATGATAGGTAGTATCTTGCTAACGCTGAGTTGCCGGTGCCGTGCGTTGTAGAAAGTCGCGTCATCCAGTGCCTGCCTTATGTACCTCACGGCTCGATTGATGTCCCCTTGCCTAAACAATTGTTGTGCGACGAGGGGTAGCGCAGTGGTTTCTTTGGTACTGCTTTGCAGGTCGGCGATAGCGGCTTGAATGCGGCAATGGAGTGCCTCTATGGAATCATTCTGCGTCTTATAGAGGAATCCGAGGGAAGCGTATGCAATAGCTTGTTCGTGGGTGGAGATGTCGGGCTGCCGGAGCGCTTGTTGGAAATAGTGGATAGAGGAATTGATGTTTCCCTGCCTGAGGTAGTAGAGTCCAGCAGTGGAATAGTATTTGACGGGGTATCGGATGCTGTCGATGAGCGTCAGTGCCTTGCGGCACAGTTGATTTCCCTGCTCTATATACTGTCTGCTTTGCAATCCGTCCACGTAGTCTGCCATGTCGTAGCAAAGCCTCGCATACTGCACATAGTATTCGCTCTGTGTTTCCCGGGAAGGAATCTTCTGCGGCGAGATGGATTGGAAGACATCGTTTGCCTCTTTGAAGAGTCCGGAACTGAGGTAAAGGAACGCTTGCTTAATCAGCGCGTTTGCCATTTTGTCTGTGTCATGTGCGGCTTGCGCTTCAAAGATGAGTTGCTGCACATAGCATGCAGCACTGTCGTAGCAATAACTTTGGTACTCGGTCGTGAGCGCCAGTGCCCGTTCATAGGGAGACATGGCTATGATGTTTTGCTTGATGGAATCAATGCGAGCCTGCTTGCATTGTTCATACACCTCATGTTGCTCCAAGGCTTGGTCAAGCAAACACAAGTCGGCGTTTGCGCAGATGTTACCCGCCATAGCGAGGCAAAGGGACAGGGAAAGAAGACGTTTCATAATACGATTATTTAAGAGATAGTGCAAAGGTAATGCTTTTTTCCGGAACCACCAAATTTCAGGCTCTGCAAAGCCCGATTTTTGAGTTATAAATCGTCTCACTACTGTCCACTAAATATGGGCGATTAAATATCAAAAGTTAAATAACAACGG
>JBJECJ010000010.1:0-5621 GCA_051870955.1 Paludibacteraceae bacterium
AGACCCGCGATAGACCCGCGATAGACCCGCGATAGACCCGCGAAAAAATGAGCGGTGGATGTGGACACAAGAGAGCGGAGGTGTGAACACACACAACTACTTTTCGAGACGCAATACACAAAAAAAAAGGCCATGATATACATGTTGACCCAGAATCTCAATATTACCCCGCCCCCTAACCCCCTCCCCGCAAGCGGGGCGGGGGAGTTAGAGGTTGTCGTCCCACATACGTAGGGGCGCGCCCCTACGCTGTTTTATGTCGCCCCTTCGGGGCTTTCATTTGACAAACAATTTGGGTCAACTCGTATATCATTACCAAAAAAAAAAAGTGTGCCGGCACAGAGGGGTACCGGCACACAGACTACTCGACTTCGGGAGACGAAGCCGCTACACAAAATCGATGATGTGGTGTATCGAGATGATACCGATGATGGATTCGGTCTCGGGGGTCTCGGTTACCGCCAGCGTGGTAATGTTGTACTTGTCCATAATCGCCAGCGCGTCGGTCAGCAGGGCATCTTTGTGGATACGCTTGTAAGACGGGGTCATCATATCGCGCGCCACTATATGTAGGTCCTCGTATTTCTGTATCGCGCGTCGGAGGTCGCCGTCGGTGATGATGCCCACGCACTGCTCTCCGTCATAGACCATCGTCATGCCGAGGTGTTTGTCCGTCATCTCGCCCACCAGTTCGCGGAAGGGGGTCGTTACCTGCACGCGCGGGACGTTCCTCTGCATACGATTCTTAACGCGCGCCAGCAACTGCCGTCCCAGTGCCCCGCCCGGGTGGTAGAGCGCGAAGTTCTCTGCCTTGAAATGCCGTTTCTCCATGAGGCAGACCGTCAGCGCGTCGCCCATGAGTGCGGTCGCCGTAGTCGAGGTGGTGGGTGCCAGCCCGAGCGGGCATGCCTCTTTGTCCACGTGGATGGAAAGCGTCAGGTCTGTTTGTTGCGCCAGCGGCGACTTCACATCGCCCGTCATGGCGATGATACGGCAACCGATATTGCGTAGCGGGGCAATTACGTTGAGTATCTCGTTGGTGCTACCGCTGTTGCTCACCAGCATCACCACGTCCGCTCCGCTCACCATGCCCAAGTCGCCGTGCACCGCCTCCACGGCGTTCACGAAGATGGCGGGCGTACCCGTGGAAGCCAGCGACGAGGCTATCTTATGCCCGATGATACCCGTCTTGCCGATACCCATCACCACCAACTTGCCGCGGCAGGCGTCAATCATCTCCACCGCCTCGTCAAAACGCTCATCAATGGACAAACCGAGTTTCTCCAACTCGGTTATCTCTTCTGCAAATATCTCTTTCGCTCTTTCGGAATAACTCATAACGTCTTATTGAGATTATCTATCGCCAGTGCGCTGCTTAGCACCTGCTCTATATCGCTCAACCTCAGTTGGTTAGCCGCATCGGAGATGGCTTTGTCGGGGTCGGGGTGCACCTCAAGGAACAGCCCGTCTATGCCCACTGCCACCGCCGCCCGCACGAGGTGGGGCACCATCGCACGGTTGCCGCCCGTTACTCCTGCTTGGCTCGAAGGCTGCTGCACGGCATGCGTCGCGTCGAACACCACGGGGCAACCATACTCGCGCATCCGCACCAGCGAGGTCATGTCCACCACGATATTGCCGTATCCGAACGACGACCCGCGCTCCGTCAGCCACAGCCGCTCCTGCACGGGTTTCTCGGCGGGCACAGAGCCTATCTTCTCCACCACGCCGCGCATGTCCCATGGCGCCATGAACTGCCCTTTCTTCACGTTCACCACTCGCCCCGTCCGCGCCGCAGCCAGCAGCAGGTCGGTCTGCCGCGAGAGGAAAGCAGGTATCTGCAACACGTCCGCCACCTCCGCCACCGGCGCACACTGCCAACTCTCGTGCACGTCCGTCAGGATGGGCAGCCCGTAGGTCTGCTTCACCTCCGACAGTATCTCCAGCCCGCGCTCCATACCGATGCCGCGCGCCGAGCACGAGGTGCGGTTGGCTTTGTCGAACGACGACTTGAAATACAGCCGAATGCCCAACTTCTCGCACACCGCTTTCAGCACGCGCGCCGTCTCCATCACCGTCTCGCGGCTCTCTATCGCACAAGGTCCTGCTATCAGAAACATGCCAAATTAACAATTAATAATGAACAATTAACAATTAACATGCAATGCGTATCAATGCCCTCTTACTTCTTAATTCTTAATTCATAATTCTTAATTAGCATACTCGTATGCCTTCACCCAATCGACCTCCACCTTGCCCACGGCGGGTTTGGCTTGGTCGGGCAGATAGGCGGCAACTGCGGGGTAGAAAGCCACGTCCTTCGTCGTGTTGGGCACGCGCATCACCTCTTGGTTGTTCACGTACCACGCTATCTCCTTCGATGTAATCATCACGCTGTATATCAGCCATTTGCCTGCCTGCACCCCTTGCAGCACTACCTGCTTGCCGGCGGTCTCCGTCCCCCTGGCAGTACGCACACCTACTGCCACCTGCTTGCCGTTCCACTGCGCCAGCGTGATGAGCGGCAGCCGCTCGCCTGTGCCCAAGTACGCCGCACCGTTCGCGCCGCCTTGGAAGCGCACCTTTGCCATGAACAAGCCCTCCGTCTGTTGGAACTTCTTGCCCGTCTGCACCACGTCGCCCGTGTAGTGGAATGCCTGCGGTACAAAGCCTTTCACGGGGTGCCAAGCCGACGCCGTAGCCTCCTCCTTGCGCACCTCCACGCTCAACACGCTATCTTGTACGCTTACGTTCTTGCCGTGGTTGTTCGCCTGTTGCTCGTTCACATACGAATGGTCTGTCTTCAGGTTGGGGTTGGTGTAGTAGAAGCCTGCTTCCCAGTTGCCGTTCTGCCAGTTGCTCTGCGCAAAATCGTCGTTCAGCGTCTGCCGGTAGCGCTCCCACTCGGCTATCTGTTTCGGGTCTTGCGCCAGAAAGAACCGGATGTCCTCCGTCTCTTTCAACTCCATGTAGCGGGCGTCCTGTTGGCTCTCCGGCGTGGTGTACCAGCGCTTGGAGTTCGACCAGAAAGCGCGGCGCGTCTGGAAATCCTCCGTACTCGTCTCCTCCACCAGCGACTTGTATTCCTTCACGGCATCCGTTGCCTCGCAGCGGCGGTAGTTGCGCAGCGTCAGCGAGCGGTCAATCATCTTATACCGCCGCAACTCAGGAGATGCCTTCACCGCCTCATTGTCTTGCAGTTTCTGATACTCCTCGCTCTCGGCAAAATCAAGATAGTTGCGCAGGTTCTCGTTCACATGGTAGAGCATATAGCCGTGCACAGCAGGCGCGTGGTTGCGCAACACATGCAGACGTGCCAGTTTCTTAAACTCCTCCGTGTCCCAGTACTTGCGTGTAAGCAGGATATGCTTCTTCTCTTGGAAAGCAGCGGTCTCCACTATCTCTTGCAACTCGCGGAACTCTTTCAGTTCGGCGGACTGTTCTACGCGGCGATAACGCGCAATGTCTTCCACGATGCGCACCATCCACATCTCCATCTCTTTGGTCGAAAGGATGTCCTTCGGAAGCGTAACAACTTGGTTCATATATCAATAATGAATAATTAACAGTGAATAATTAACATGCAATGCGTATCAATGCCCTCTTAATTCTTAATTCTTAATTCATAATTCTTAATTCTTAATTTTTACCGCACTTCGCCTTCCAATCCAGCGCCGCTTGGTGCTTGTCCAGCACCTCCGTCAGTTCGTGGAAATGCTCCACGAACACGGGGCTGTAACTCTCCTCAGCGGGGATGAACGCCTCGGCTTTCATGCGACGAATCTGGCGTTTGAGGTCAGCGTAGAAGCCCTGATAATCATAGACAAACAGCGGTTTGCGGTGCTCTCCCACGGTGCCGCTCGCCACTACGTCCATCATCTCGTCCAGCGTGCCGTAACTGCCGGGCAGGCAGATGAAGCAGTCGGCTATCTCGCGCATCTTTGCCTTGCGGTCTGCCATGCTGTCGGCATTCACCAACTCATCGCAGTTGTCCGCCAGCCGTCGGGCAGCGATTATCCGCGGGGGCACCACGCCCACCACGGTCGCACCTGCCGCCTTCGCCGCATTGCTCACGCTCGTCATCAGTCCGCCCGTGGCTCCGCCGTACACCAGCGTATGCCCCTGCTCGCCTATCCACGTCCCAAGCCGCATAGCCATCCGCTTATACCGCTCGTGGACACTATCTTTCGCACTACAATAAACCGCTATCTTCATAATCCGTTCATATTCAGTCAATACCAATTTTGCTTTTTTGCAGAGCAGATTTTGTTTTGTGAGCGAGGGAGTTATGCGGGCATAATGACCGAGCCCCAAAACGAAAGATGCCTGCAAAAAACAAAATTAAGCGTCAATCTTCGCGTAGGTGGCGTTTTCTTCAATAAACTCCCGTCTCGGCGCCACGTCGTCGCCCATCAGCATGGCGATGGTATGGTCTGCCTCGGCGGCGTTCTCGATGGTTACCTTCTTCAGCATACGGCGCTCGGGGTCCATCGTCGTCTCCCACAACTGCTCATCCGACATCTCACCTAAACCTTTGTAGCGCTGGGTCTTAATCAGTTTCTCATCGCCGTTACCGTATTTCTGAATGAAGTCATGCCGCTGCTGGTCGTTCCAGCAATACTCCTTGATATTCCCTTTCGAGCAGAGGTAGAGCGGCGCCATGGCGATATACAGGTGCCCTTGCTCAATCACCTCTTTCATGTGGCGGAAGAACAGCGTCATGATGAGCGTGGCGATATGCGCACCGTCCACATCGGCATCCGCCATGATAATCACCTTGTGGTAACGTATCTTGCTCAGGTTCAGTGCTTTCGGGTCTTCCTCCGTGCCGAAGGTGATACCTAATGCGGTGAAGATATTACGCACCTCCTCGCTCTCGAACACCTTGTGCTCCATCGCTTTCTCCACGTTCAGAATCTTTCCGCGCAGCGGCAAGATGGCTTGGTGCACACGGTCGCGACCGGTCTTCGCCGTACCGCCTGCCGAGTCACCCTCCACGAGGAACAACTCGCACTCCGCAGGGTCTTTGCTTGCGCAGTCTGCCAACTTACCGGGCAGTCCGCCGCCGCTCAACGGCGACTTGCGGAGCACGCTCTGGCGGGCGTTGCGGGCAGCGATACGCGCCTGGGCGGCGAGAATCACTTTCTCCACTATCTTCTTCGCGTCATCGGGGTGCTCCTCGAGGTAATTGCTCAGCGCCTCAGCCACGGCTGCCGATACCATACCTGCCACCTCCGAGTTGCCCAATTTCGTCTTCGTCTGACCCTCGAACTGCGGCTCTGCCACCTTCACCGAGATGACCGCCGTCAAGCCCTCGCGGAAGTCGTTCGGGTCGATGGTCGAGTTGCCGTCTTTGTCTTTCAATTTGGCTTTCTCTAACAACTTGCTGTCTTCGGCATATTTCTTCATCACGCGCGTCAGCGCAGCGCGGAAGCCTGCCACGTGCGTACCACCCTCTATGGTGTTGATATTGTTCACGTAAGAGTGCACGTTCTCGTTGAAGTCGGTGTTGTAAATCATCGCCACCTCCACGGGCGTGCCGTATTTCTCCGTGTTGAGGTGAATCACCTCCGAAATCAGCGGCGTGCGGGTGTTGTCGATATAGCGCACAAACTCGCTCA
>JBJECJ010000010.1:5721-20995 GCA_051870955.1 Paludibacteraceae bacterium
ACCTCCGAAATCAGCGGCGTGCGGGTGTTGTCGATATAGCGCACAAACTCGCTCAGACCCTTCTCCGAGAAGAACACCTCTTTCTTATACAGCGGTCCCTCCACTGGGGATGCCGGCGCACCCATGGAGGTGCGGTTGGAGGTGTTATCCCGATTTATCGGGAGCCGCACCACAGAAGTATCAGCCGTCTCCCCCGCAACTACGGATGTAGTAGGCGCACTCGGCAGCACCACCCGCTTATCCGTCAGCGTAATCTTCACCCCGGCGTTCAGATAAGCCAACTCGCGCATACGGTTAGCGAGGATGTCATACTGATACACCGTCTCGGTGAATATCGACCCGTCGGGCCAGAACTGCACACAAGTGCCCGTCCCCATCTCCTCGGGGTTGTACGTCCCTATCTCGTGCACTGCACAGGTCGGCTTACCTTTCGCATACTCCTGCATGAACACTTTCCCGTCGCGACGCACCTCCACGTGCAGTTTGGTCGAGAGCGCATTCACGCAACTCACGCCCACGCCGTGCAGACCGCCCGACACCTTGTACGAGTTCTTGTTGAACTTACCGCCCGCGTGCAGCACGGTCATCACCACCTCCAGCGCACTCTTGTGCTCCTTCGGGTGCATGTCCACGGGGATACCGCGACCGTTATCCTGCACCGTGATGGAGTTGTCTTCGTTTATCGTAACCTCTATATGGTTGCAGAAGCCCGCCAGCGCCTCGTCTATTGAGTTGTCCACCACCTCATAAACCAAGTGGTGCAAACCTTTCTGCGAGATGTCGCCGATGTACATTGCCGGACGCTTCCGCACGGCTTCCAAGCCCTCGAGCACCTGAATACTCGAGCCATCATACTTCTCTTGTCCTTCCTCAAGGAGGTGCGGTCTCCCGGCCGCACCATCCATAATCTCCTGTTCCATTTCTGTATTCTTTATTTCTTCCATAGTTGATAATTTACAATGTAGTATAAGAAAAATTCTGTAATCTTTGTTGAAGAAAAAATTAATGTCTAATTACACGTCAATTATATGTTAAAATACCCCACACGGAAATTGTATGTTTTGACAAACAACCACACGTTCCAATCAACCGAAATTCCGTGCAAAGGTACAAAAAAAAATCGACATACGCAATAGGGGTACACATATTTTTGCAGAAAATCGCTCTAATCGCCTAAAAACCGCCTTAAAACGCAAAACCGTTTTCTTCCCCCGCAAAATCCAACCGCCCCACAGCCCCCAATCGCCTTAAAATCCACTTTCCGCTACCCCACCCTTCCGCCCCCACTCTGCACTAGAAATTGTCCAAATTTCGCAAACAAACACCCCGAGTCCCCGACCCGCCGAACCCTTTTTCTCCCCCGAAATCACCCCGAAACTCCCCCGAGAAAGTCCCGATTTCGTATCGGAACATTATCGGAACATTACCGTAACATTACCGTAACATTACCGTAACATAAGCGAGACCGTTTCGAGGGTATCAAGGAGGTATTTCGAACCCTTGTCCCGCCGACACTATTTCTTGCCCGAATTGTCCAAAACACGTATCCGAAGAGGAAAAGCATATTTTTTGACAAACAATCGAGGTTTTGTTTGCCTATTTCAATTATTTTTAGTACCTTTGCACGCAAAATCAAGTACGACTATGAAAAGAATCCCCTTTCTCCCCTGCCTCGGGCTGCTGCTCTTCGTGCTGACGGCTTGCCACCGTCCCGCGCAGGTTGCTTCCGTCTCCACCGAGGCTATCCCTGTTACCACCGACTGTATTGCCGCCGCACCCGAGGTGGCAGCAACCTATACCGCACTCTTAGCCCCCAAGAAAGCCGCCCTCGCGGAGGAGATGTCCATGGTGCTGGGCTACGCGCCAGAGGACATGACCGTACAGCGTCCCGAGTGCAACATGCTCAACTGGGCATCCGACGCACTGCTTGCCAAGGCGCGTCAGTACTATGACGGGCGTGTGGATATGGCGGTGGTGAACATCGGCGGCATGCGCTGCGAATGGCGCAAAGGCGACATCACCAAGCAGCATGTGTTTGAACTCATGCCGTTTGACAACCGTCTTGTGGTGCTCACGCTGAAAGGGGAAGATATCCTCGAACTCTGTCAGGTCTTTGCCGAGGTGGGCGGCGAGGGTGTAGCGGGACTGCGCATGCAGGCAGAGGACGCACAATTGATTGACGCACAGATAGATGGTCGTTCTATAGACCCCGAGGCGTACTACACCGTAGCGACCAGCGACTACCTCGCAGGAGGCACCGACCACATGACGCCCCTCACACACCATATTGCTTATTGGGACTCTGACCTGCTTATCCGCGACCTCTACCTCGACTACGTCCAAGAGCAACAAACCATCTCCGCTACCATTGACGGCAGAATGCAAATCAACTAAACAACCATTAACGAATCATTAACGATAATTACACGTTCAAACTAAAACAATATGCGTAAACGTTCTCTCCTTCTCCTCTTCGCCCTTTGTCCGCTGGCAGCGGCATGGGCTTGTACGAACTTCCTCGTAGGCAAAGACGCTTCTACCGACGGCTCTACCATCATCAGTTACGCCGCCGACAGTTACACCCTCTATGGCTTCCTCCGTTTCTCGCCTGCCGCAGACCACCCCGCAGGGAGTATGCGCGAGGTGAGAGACTGGGACACGGGCAGACCGCTCTGCCAAATCCCGCAGGTGGCGCACACCTATAGCGTGGTGGGCAATATGAACGAGCACCAACTCACCATCGGCGAGACCACGTGGGGAGGTCGCCACGAGTTGGAAGACACCGTTGGTATTGACTACGGCAGCCTTATCTACATCGCGCTGGAGCGTTGCAAGACCGCCCGCGAGGCTATCGACTGCATGACCTCCCTCGTTGCCGAGTACGGCTATGCCTCCAGCGGCGAGACCTTCTCCATCGGCGACCCCAACGAGGTTTGGATAATGGACCTTATCGGCAAGGGTCCCGGGCGCAAAGGTGCCGTATGGGTAGCCACCCGCGTGCCCGACGACTGTATTTGCGCGCATGCCAACCAAGCGCGTATCACCACCATCAACTTCAAGGACAAAGCCAACTGGCGTTGGAGCAAAGACGTGGTGAAGTTCGCCCGCGAGATGGGTTATTTCGAGGGCAAGGACGCCGACTTCTCTTTCCAAGCCGCCTATGCGCCGTTCGACTTCAGCGGGCTCTACGTCTGCGAGGCGCGCGTGTGGAGTTTCTTCCGCCATTTCTCCGATGAGATGGACCAATACTTCGACTACGCTACGGGCAAGACCTTTGTGGAGACCGGCGGCAAAGACGCAGGCACCCCCATGCCGCTCTTCATCAAGCCCAACCGCAAAGTGTCGGCGCAGGACATCAAAGACTGCATGCGCGACCAGTATGAGGGCACGCCGCTCGACATCACGCAGGGCACCGACGCCGGTCCGTGGGGCAGCAAACTGCGCTACGGAGGACTTGGTTTTCAGGTAGATAGCGTGCAGTACTGGTACGAGCGCCCCACCGCTACCCAGCAGACGGGTTTCTCGTTCGTAGCGCAGATGCGAGGCTACGCCGACCCCAAGGCGGGCGGTATCTTCTGGTTTGGCGTGGACGATGCGGCAACCAGTGTGTATGTGCCTATCTACAGCCGTATCAACCACGTACCCGAGTGCTTTGCTGAAGGCAACGGCGATATGTACACTTTCTCGCACACATCCGCATGGTGGATATTCAACCTCGTTGCCAACTGGGCATACACCAAATACAGCCGTATGTTCCCTGAAATCAAGGCAGTACAGACAGCGTTGGAAGAGCATTTCAATGCGCAGATAGCCGCCGTGGATGCCGAGGTGGCAGCCCTCCCGAGCGACAAGGACGCGCGCAAGTACCTCACCAACTTCTGCGACACCCAAGCCGACAACACCATGACGGAGTGGCAAAGGTTGTATATCTACTTGGTAACCAAGTACATGGACGGACAGGAGCGCAAAGTGGAGAACGGGCAGTTTGTCCGCAACCCCTACGGCGAACCCGCTTACCCCGACCGTCTCCCCTTCCCCGAGACCTACCTGCGCACCATTGCCCCCGAAGTAACCCACGAGTAAATTCCCCATACGACCATGAAACCTTTCAGCGAACTGACCATTGCGCTTGCCAGCGACCATGCCGGCTTTGCGTTGAAGAACCAAGTGCGCCTCTTCCTTGAAGACAACGGCGCCAAAGTGCAGGACTTCGGCTGCTACTCCGATGCGAGTTGCGACTATCCCGACTACGCCCACCCGCTGGCAGAAGCCGTGGAGAAAGGTGAGTACGAGTTCGGTATCGTCATCTGCTCCACCGGCAACGGTATCTGCATGACCGCCAATAAACACCAGGGTATCCGTGCGGCACTCTGCTGGGAGAAGCGCCTTGCGCAACTCGCCCGCCAGCACAACAACGCCAACGTGCTCGGCTTGCCGGCGAACTTCATCACCGTGCCCCAAGCGCTGGACATCGTTGCCACTTTCTTCCAAACCGACTTCGAAGGCGGACGCCACGAGCGCAGAGTGAACAAGATTCCATGCTGCTGACGCCTGCCCGAATAGCCAATCAACTCCAATGTTGGATGAACTATGCACTAAGCCTCTTCGGCATAGTGCATATTTCGCACTATCCCACTTTCCTCACCATCGAGCCCGCCAACATCTGCCAACTCGCTTGCCCCCAATGCCCCGTCGGCATGGCGAAAAAGTACATCAGCGAGGGCGCAGGTGAACTCCCCCGCCCCGCGATTGGGGTCCCCGCAAGCAACGCGCAGTGGGGTAAACTTTGCGGGGAGGGGGTTAGGGGGCGGGGAAGTGCCAATAGCGCGCCCCCCTTCCCCGACTATTCGCTCTCCCTGCTCGCCGAGGGCTTCCGCCATGCCCACACTGTCCAGTTCTATTTCCAAGGCGAGCCTTTGCTCAACCCGCGTCTGCCCGAGATGATACGCGAGGCGGCGCAGCAAGGCTGCTACACCATCGTCTCCACCAACGCCCAAGCCCTCGACCGCACGATGGCTAAACGGCTGGTGATGAGCGGACTGCACCGTATCATCGTCTCTATGGACGGGCTTTCGCAGTCTGCCTACGAAGCATATCGGCAGGGCGGAAGCGTGGAGAAAGTGAAGAATGCCTTGCGCTACCTGCACGAAGAGCGGGAGGCAGCCCGCCGCCAGCGCCTGATTACGGGCAACTATCCCGTTATTGAACTGCAATGTCTCTTGCTCCGCTCCAATGAATTTGAGCGCCGACTGCTCCGCAAGGCTTACCGCCGCCTCGGCGCCGACCGCCTCATGTTCAAGACCGCACAGTTCTACGACTACCGATACGGCAACCCGCTGATGCCCACGAGCAGCCGAGAACGCCGCTACGAGCAGCGCGCCGACGGTACTTACCGCCTGAAACGCCACCCGCTCCGCCGACTGTGGCAACGCCTCACAGGGGTCTCTCCCTGCTACCGCCTATGGGCAGGCTGCGTCCTCACCACCGACGGCACCGTCCTCCCCTGCTGCTACGACAAACAACATACCCACGCCTACGGCAACATACACGCCGCCTCTCTCGCCACCATCTTCCAATCCAAGCGAGCCAATACTTTCCGTCGGGCGGCTATCCGCGCACCTTTTCCGCAAGCACCCGAGATGTGCCAAAATTGTTGGCACTAATACCGCTTCGCCGTGCAAGATGGTAAAAAATAGCCGCATTTTGCGCAAATATCACATTCCGTTTGCTAATTCACCCAAAAAGCACTACCTTTGTGCAAAGTAATCAAATATCTTTGCACACCATGAAGCACACTTTATTTGCCCTTTCGGCTCTCTTAATCATTAGTTCTTCGTTGCGAGCCGTTACTTTCGACCCTAACACGCGCTATTCCAAAGAGTTGATTAACTCACGCATGACTGAATGGAACAACAAAACCAAAACGGTCGGCTTCCCCAATGCCAATAGCACCAACGGAAAGACTACGCCCTCCACTGCCGCCGGTTGGGACTATGTGCCGGGCGTTGTGGCAAAGGGTATCTTAGAGGCGTGGAGTTACTACCAAGACCAAACATGGGCAAAGGCTTGGTACGAAGGATTAGCCGGATGGGCAAGCGGCAAGAGTGCGCCTACCGGCGGAGGTAGTTTGGATGACCTCAACTGCGCAAAAGTATTCTTCACGCTGTACGACGGCGCCAAAGCAGGTGGCAAGTTTGCCAACACCACCAACGCGTCCGCCTACCTCACTCAACTCAGCAATGCGGCGACGGGTTTGAAAGCCCACAAAAGCAGTTATTCCATCTCCGGAACGGGCACCACGGCAGACGGCGGATGGTATCACAAGTCTAACTACACCAATCAGATGTGGTGCGACGGTGCTTACATGGGTCCTGCCCTATTAGCGCAGATTTTAGACTATCAGCAGCAAGTTGCCAACGATGGCGATGAGAGCACGACCATCACTTGCGACCTCACATGGGATGATGTGATGAAACAGTTCACTGCTTCGTGGATGCCGCTATGGGATAATGATAAGAAACTCCTGTGGCATGCTTTCTCCACCGACAAGAGCAGCGGTGGTGCAGATGGCTGGGAATTCACTTCTGACCAAACACCTATCGGGGGCGGTTACCATTCGGCGGAGTACTGGTCGCGAGCAGACGGATGGTACATTTTGGCACTGGTGGATGTGCTGGAAGCCATGGAGCATTGCGGCATGAAAGGCACCACCAACTTTACCACTATCCAAGGCTACCTCACCGATTTGGCAACGGGTTTGATTGCTCGCCAAGACGCCACTACGGGCTGTTGGTATCAACTCTTGCAGTATGGCAACGACAAATGTGCAAAGCAGGGAACAGACGCGACAGGTTCTTCCTCCTATACAAATGTCTCATCAGGCGGCACTTTCTGCAACTATCTGGAGTCTTCCGGCTCCTGTCTTATCACCGCAGCCCTGTTGAAAGCCTTGCGATTAGGGTACCTTACAGGCGACACCTACAAAGATGCAGCCAAAAGAGGTTACGAGGGCATTGTCAGTCAGTTTATTCAGGGCACTGCGGGCAACTATACTATCAGCACCAGTTGCGAATCGGCGGGTTTGAGTAGCTCCCGAAACGGCTCGGCGGCTTACTATCTTATCGGGAAGGACGTACCTGTGAACGACAACACCGAAGGCAAGGTGTTCGGTGCTTTCCTGATGGCGGCGGTGGAGTATGAGCGGGCATATCTGCCTATCGGGAGTGCGTCGGACGAGACGGCGTCCAACTGCAAGTGCCTCAACCTTACCTTGCAATAGGAAGGGAAATAGGGAGGCAAATCTTAATAATCGTACATCTTTGGGCAGGTTTGACTCGCTATCGACCCGCGGGAGACCCGCGGCCGACCCGCGAAAAACACACGAAAAGGTAGCGGCGGGGAAATCTTAATAATCGTACAGTTCGGGGGAGCGGAAGGACCCCCTCCGGCTCCCCCTACAAAGGGGGAGAGATATGTATTGTAGCGGGAGAGTGTACCGGGAGGACCCCCTCCGGCTCCCCCTGCAAAGGGGAGAGAAGTATATAGTTGCGGGAGTGTGCCAGCGTGCCAACGTGCCAGCACTTTTCTAAAATATATACGTGCGTGCGCGCGGGTGTATTTATAGAAAGTGCCGGCACGCTGGCACGCCGGCACACTCTCGTTGTTCTTTGCCTACCCGTTGTTTGGGTATTCCCGAAAAAAATCTCTTGTAATGCTTAGAATCCCGAATACACCACTTTGAGCGAGAGGGGGCTGTCGGCGTTCTGTGCGCTGCGAATCTTCGTGGCAGACATCACTTGGCTCTGGCGCACGGAGGTGATGGAGGTGGTGCCGTAGGACGAGTTGGTGGTGGTCTCCACCGTTACGGGCACCAGCAGCATGTTCAGCGTGTCGGGGTTCATCACCTGCCGAATTTGGTTGGTGAGCAGGGTGTTGAGGTCGTAGGAATAGTAGTAGATGGTGTTGCCGAGGGAGTCCGTGCCCGTGCTGAGCGAGGAGAGGATAGCCACCGTGTCGGAGGGCAGTTCTTTCTTGCGGAAGAAGCGGTCGAGGCTCTCTTCCTTGATGAGCAGCATATAGTCGGCAGGCTGCAGCCAGTCGTTGCGGTCTTTGTCCGCGCCCGTGCCGTCATAGACATTGAGCACATCCACCTGCAACTGCGCCAAGTTCACATACGGGCGTTTCACCGTGTCTTTGTAAATCAGGCTCTGCATGATGGTCTCCTCTATCTGCAACATCGGGAACTGCATGCGCGTATAGACGCCCGCGGGGGCAATCACGTAACTGTAGTGCGCGCTGTCTGTCAGCAGGTTCTCCACCAGCGTCTCTTTGTCGCGGTACTCTATGCGGTTCAAGCCACGCACCTCCGCGTTGGCGTAGAAGCCCTTCATGTCCGTTACGGTGGTGTCTTGTCCGCCGCGGTTGTAGGAGAAATGGTAATAGACCGCCATGCTCACGTCCGTGATATGTAGCATGGTAGCGCTGCCGAAAGTGGGGGTGATATACAGCCCCTTGAAGAACTCGTTGAAACTGTCCAGCGAGGCATAGGTCTGCATGGTGAAGAAGCGTTGTGCGAAGTCGTCGCTCATGCGGCAACGCACCATTGGCAGGTAGGTGCCCGTGCTGCTGTTATAGACGCTGTCTGCCTTGTTTCCCGCCACGATAAGCGGCTGGCGGCTTATCAGCAGCGTGCTGTCCTCCATGCTGCAATAGTCGGCGATGTTGAGGTCGGAGGTGTAGGTTAGGTTGTACTCCATCACGTTGCGGTCTATCTCATACACGTTGATTGCCATCGGAGTGGTGCTGCTGCCCACCCAGTCGCGGTAGTAGATGAAGAGGCAGACGGAGTCGATTTCCGATGTCTCGGGATATTGGAAGCCCACGGGGCATGCCAACTGCGTCAGCACCTCTGCGCGCACGGTGCCGTAGTCGGTAACTATCTCGCCCAGCAGGAAGGAGTCGGGGGCGGTGATGATACTGCCGCAGGGGGCTAAGTTGGAAGAGAGGGAGAAGGTGTCGGAGCAAACGACTATCTTGTCGTTATCGCCCAGCAGCGAACTGCCCGCCGTAACCACATCGTCTTTGCAGCCACTTAGAGCCAAGAACAAGGAGCAAAGAAGACCCACCCCGCCCCTCCCTACAAAGGGAGGGAGAATGGAAAATAGTTTTTGTGTAGTCAAAAGTAATCTACCTTTACTCATAGTTCTTTTTCTTCACCAATCAGTCTTTTATTTTTTATCTTTGGTGCGGTTCCCGACAAGTCGGGATGACACTTCCGACCGCACCTCCTTGAAGCCCCGACCTGTCGGGACGCACCCGGACAGCGGTCTTTCTTACTCTCCTATCAGTCCGTTGCAGAAGTCCAAGAAACGCTTGTTGTCTGCTCCTTCTTCGTAGGGCAGTATGGGTTTACGGCTCGTCTCTGCGTAGTTCATCACGCGCTGGTTAATCTTCGGGCTGGCGAACGTGATGGCATCGGAATAGTCTATCGCGAGTCGCATCAACTCCTCGTAGCCTACGGGGAAGCCCGCTATGCTGCGTACGTCGTTGTTGGAAATTCCGTCAATCTGCAACTTCTGTGCAAACTTCGTGCCAAACGGTGTTTGGTACTCATCGTCGTTGATAGACAGCACGATTTTGGAGTTCGCGAAGAAGGGTTCGTCGGCATACGCTTTCTTGAGATAGAGCGGTGCGAGCGCCGACATCCAGCCCGAGCAGACTACCACGTTGGGTGTCCAGCGCAGTTTCTTCACGGTCTCGATGGCTCCGCGGGCGAAGAAGATACAGCGCTCGTCGTTGTCGGCATACTCCTTTCCCTCGGCATCGGCAATGCCTTTGCGCTTGTGGAACAGGTCGTCGTTGTCGATGAAGTAAATCTGAATACGCGCGGACTGTATGCTCGCCACCTTGATGAGCAGGGGGTGGTCGGTCTCGCTAATGATGATATTCATGCCCGAGAGGCGTATCACCTCGTGCAACTGGTTGCGGCGCTCGTTGATGTCGCCGAACTTCGGCATGAACGTGCGGGTCTCGTACCCTTTCGACTGGAACAACTCGGGCAACTGCCTATTGAGCACACGAATGGGCGTCTCTTCCGCTAAATAGGGGTATATCTCCTGCGAGATAAACAGGACTCTTTTCGGCTCTTTCATAGGCATAGAATTTTGAAATTTCCTGCAAAGGTACTAAAAATTATTGATATTTGCAACTTTTTCACATAAAAAGTTTGTTTTGTCCGTTTTTTTTAGTACCTTTGCACGCTTTTTGGGGTTGTAGTTTATAAACTATGGGACTATGGTGCAGCCTGGAGACCGCACCTCCTTGGAGCCTGAAATTTCTATTAACGCAATATGCAAATCATCACCACCAAGCAAGAACTCCTCCAGCATGTAGAGGCTTGCAAACAGCAGAACAAGACCATCGGACTGGTGCCCACCATGGGTGCGCTTCACGCAGGGCACGCCTCGCTTGTCAAGCGCTGCGTGAGCGAGAACGATGTAACCTTTGTCTCTGTCTTCGTCAACCCCACCCAGTTCAACAACAAAGAAGACCTCGCCAAGTATCCGCGCAATATCTGGCGCGATGCGGACTTGCTCTCTAACCTCGGGGCGCATTTCCTCTTTGCGCCCACGCCCGAGGAGATGTACACCGCGGAGGAGATGAACAGCACGTTTGAGTTTGATTTCAACGGGCTTGACCAAGTGATGGAAGGGAAGATGCGCCCCGGGCATTTCAACGGCGTGGTGCAGGTGGTGAGCCGCTTGTTCTACCTCGTGCGCCCCGACAGCGCTTACTTCGGCGAGAAAGACTACCAGCAGTTGGCTATCATCCGCCATATGGTGAGCGGCTCGTCGTTGGCAGGCACATTCGGCGACCTGCAAATCATCGGCTGCCCTATCGTGCGCGAGGAGTCGGGGCTGGCGCTCAGCAGCCGCAACGAGCGTCTCTCCGAGAGCGAGAAAGAGACGGCGGTGAACATCTCGCGTATCCTTTTCGAGAGCCGCGAGTGGGCGCAGACGCAGAGCGTTGCCGAGGTGCAACAGCGCGTGGTGGACGCTATCAACGCCGTGGAAGGGCTGGAAGTGGAGTACTACGAGATAGTGGACCTATCGACCCTGCTGCCCGCCGCGGATTTCTCCCACGCTATCGGCTGCGTAACGGTCTATTGCGGACCCGTAAGGCTGATAGATAATATCAAGTACTGATTGGTTGCTTCTAAAATAACGTGAACTCGAAATAAGAAACATATACATCGACAATTCTTTTATTTCAACAAAAATTTCCAAAAATTATTCAAATATTTTTTTCTTTAACGTATAACCCCGACAGGTCGGGATGCAAGCATTTCCGTGTAATTATTCATTAATTCATTACCAAAAACCAAATTAGTCTTTGACTGCTGAAATAACTCGCTTAAATCGAACTCACGTTAAAATAGGAATATCTATTCGAGAATAGGCATTACCAAAAAGATACACACCCTCGCAGATTATTGGTCTGCGAGGGTGCTCTTTATATAGTTGGTGGATTGGTTTCTTGATTATTGTAGCCGCCGGCCCATCATGTTGTAGGTCTCGCCGTTGCGGAGGATGAGGACTTGTCCGTCTCGGAGGAGTTTCGTTGCTGCTTTGTCCGAGGCAGTCCCGGTGGTGTCGGGGCTGTCCGAGATGGCGGTCGGGGTGCTTTTCTTGCTGAAATAGATGGTGTAGGTCTGTCGCGTGGTGTCGTCTGCCGCTATGACCTCCACACTCGCCTCGCCCGGGAGGGCGGCGGCTTGGGTGATGAGGACTTGTGCGTCGGGGTCGTTGGCGACGGCGTCCACTACGGGGATGGCTACGGTCTCGCTCGGCAGGTCAACGGTGTAGTGGAGCGTGCCTGCGTCGAAGAAGGGCACCAGTATGCCGTCGTAGGTGAGGCTTCTGAGGGTGGCATCGGTGGAGGGCGCCAAGGTGAACTGCACGGTGTAGATGGTCGTCTGGCTGCCGTCGGCGGACAGCACCACCACGGACGCTTGCCCCGTCAGGCTGCCCGCCTGCACGATGACCACCTTTGCAGAGGCGTGGGTGGCGGTGGCGCTCACTACGGGCACTTCGAGGGTGTTGTAGGGCAGTTGTACGGTGTAGTCGGTCTGCGTCGGCAGGAAGTCGGGCACGCTGACGCCGTTGTATTGGAGCGCGGCGAGGGTGGCGTCGGAGGAGGTGGTGGGGGTGAAGCGCACGGTGTAGGTCTGTATGGAGTCGGGGGTGATGACTACCGCCGACGCCTGCCCGGGCAGGGTGGTGGCTTGGATGAGCAAGACCTGAGCTGACTTGTTGTATGCCGTGGCATCAATGCGCGGGATGTCGGCAGTGCCTTCGGGCAGGGCGATGTCGTAGGTGAGCACCTTCGGGTCGAAGTCGGCCATTTCCTCGCCGTCCACGGAGATGGAGACTAAGTCCACAGGGGAGTAGGACGAAGGAAGTGCCTGTATATCAAACTCTTTCCATGTGTCTGCGGCTTTGTACGCCTCGACGGACTCTGCAGGTACGTAGAGAGGGATGTTGCGGGGGACTTCGTCGAAACAATACTGACCACAGGTTGGAGGTGTAGTGGCTAAACAGGTGATTTGGGTAAGGGCGGAGCATTTATAGAACGCTCGTTTTCCAATGTTTGTTACGGATTTGGGGATGGAGATGGAGGTGAGGGCGGAGCAGCCCAAGAATGCATAGTCTCCAATGTTCGTTACGGATTCAGGGATGGTGATGGAGGTGAGGGCGGAGCAAGAGGAGAACGCATCGTTTCCAATGCTCGTTAGGGATTTTGGGAGGGTGATGGAGGTGAGGGCGGAGCAATCGTAGAACGCATAGTCTCCGATGCTCGTTACGGAGTTGGGGATGGTGATGGAGGTGAGGGAGGAGCAATAGCCGAACGCGTAGTCTCCAATGCTTGTTACGGAGTTGGGGATAGTAGAAGATTGACATCCTGCGATAAGGGTATTGGTAGCTGTTTCGATAATCGCATTGCAGTTGTCGCGAGAATCGTACACCATATTTCCACGTTCTACTACTATCGAAGAGAGGGAAGAGCAACCACTAAACGCACTACTTCCAATGCTTGTTACTGAGTTGGGAATGGTAATGGAGGTGAGAGAGGAGCAACCCCCGAACGCAGAGTTTCCAATGCTCGTTACGGAGTTGGGGATGGTGATGGAGGTCAGAGAGGAGCAACCATCGAACGCACTCTTTCCAATGCTTGTTACGGAGTTGGGGATGGTGATGGAGGTGAGGGCTGAGCAACCACTGAACGCTATTTCTCCAATGCTTGTTACGGAGTTGGGGATGGTGATGGAGGTAAGAGAATTACAACTACTGAACGCTTGATATCCAATAGTGGTTACAGAGTTAGGAATTGTGACGGAGGTGAGGTTTGCACAATAGGCAAAAGTGAATTTCCCAATGTTTGTTATAGAGTTTGAAAGGATAACGGAAGTCAAACCGCAAAAGTAAAAAGCCGCATCTCCAATACTGGTTACAGAGTTGGGAATGGTAATAGAAGAGAGAGAACCACAACTCGTGAATGCACCATCTCCAATAGTGGTTACCGAGTTGGGAATAATAACTGAAGTGATATCGCTGCAACAATAAAAGGTTCGTTCTTCAATGGTAGTTACAGTGTTTGGGATAATAATTTCCCCTTCGGCGGCTCCCGAACATGCCACAAGTTGTGATTTTGCTTCGTCTGCGTACACTAAATATCCATCCACAAACCCATTCAAACACCTTGCCCCCCACGGTGCTCCTGTTGCTGTGCCATCATAGACGATACAAGGTACATAATCAAATGCGTTTTCTCCAATGGTCGTAACTGAATTGGGGAGGGTGATGGAAGTTAGATTTAAGCAAAAATCAAACGCCCTCTCTCCTATACTGGTTACGGATTCGGGAATCGTTACTATGCTCAAGGCTGCGCAAGATTCAAATGCACTTTTCCCTATTTTCGTTACAGAGTTACCAATAACAACAGAAGTTAGTGCCCTATCATTATAAAAAGCACTTTCACCAATGCTGGTTACGGAATTGGGGATGGTGATGGAAGTGAGGGAGTAGCACCAACTGAACGCATTGTCCCCAATGCTTGTTACGGATTCGGGAATGGTAATGGAGGTGAGGCTGCGGCAATCATGGAATGCAGAACTTCCAATGCTTGTTACGGAGTTAGGGATGGTAACGGAGGTGAGGGAGGAGCAACTATAGAAAGTTCCAGGCTCTATCGTGGTTACAAACTCCGAGATGGTGACGGAGGTGAGGGAGGAGCAATATTTGAACGCATAACTTCCAATGTTCGTTATGGAGTTAGGGAGGGTGATAGAGGTGAGAGCAGAGCATTCATAGAACGCCTCGTATCCAATACTGGTTACGGAGTTGGGGATGGTGATGGAAGTGAGGGAGGAGCAATAGTAGAACACTTGTTCTCCAATGCCTGTTACGGAGTTGGGGATGGGGATGGATTTGAGGGCGGAGCAATGTACGAACGCAGAACTTCCAATGTTCGTTACGGAGTTGGGGATGGTAACGGAGGTGAGGGAGGAGCAATCTACGAACGCACTACGTCCAATTCTTGTTACAGAGAAGGTGATAGCATTGTAGGTAACGGTTTCGGGGATGGTGGCGGTCGTAAGACCTTGGTAGTTGGTTTTACTCTGTTCTTGGTAGGTTACTTCCACGGTGTTTTCACTGGTGATGTTGTAGTAGAGGTCGCCCGATTGGAAATCCTCGGCGTGGGCGGTGGCTACGGTGCAAAGTGCCGACAGCAGAAGAATGGATAATCGTTTCATATTGTTAGTTATTTTATTGGTTATTTGTTATTTAGGCAATAATACACATGTTGACCCATTGATTCAATTTTACCCCGCCCCCGTACCCCCTCCCCGCGAACGGGGCGGGGGAGTTAGAGGAGATTGCCTCACATACGTAGGGACAAGTCCCTACGCTAGTCTATTTCGCCCCTTCGGGGCTTTTGTATGGTGGTCTCTTTTTCATCTTGACAGGTCGGGAGGCTGGTTTATTGCGCCCCTTCCCGACATGTCGGGATAAATCTTGGCTTGCTTGGTGTGTATATTGTCTGCATATTGGTTCGTCTTTCCTTCGAGTTTTTTACGTCTTTTTACAGTCTTTTTGCCGTGTCGTTACCGTGTCGTTTTCGTGTCGTTTTCGAGATGGTCGGCTAATAGGTTGCTTGTTGCGGTTCACCGGTAAAAGCCTGTGTTGATTAAGAGAAAAAGTTTGTATAGATTTGG
>JBJECJ010000011.1:0-20220 GCA_051870955.1 Paludibacteraceae bacterium
GTAGTGCTACCCGGACTCGAACCGGGGTTTACGGCGTGAGAGGCCGTTGTCCTAGGCCACTAGACGATAGCACCTCGGTAACTACTCTCTTTTTCGAAAGCGAGTGCAAAGGTACTGCTTTTTTTTGATATGACCAAATAATTTCGCGAGAAAATGTTATTTTTTTGTATTTTTCTTCATTTTGGGCGGAAAATACCGAAAGGATTTGCACATATCAGAGGAAATTAGTAAATTTGCGCGCTAAACGGGTTGGAAGATTGCAGTTGGAGAATGTGTATTGAATAAATTCCGAAGTATCACGATGAATACTACTGATTTTGGATTTGTGCGTGTGGCGGCGGCAGTGCCTGCGTTGCATGTGGCGGACTGTCGTCAGAACGCACAGGAAGTGAAACGGCAGATAGCCGAAGCCATCGAAGAGGGCGTGGAGGTGATATGCTTCCCCGAACTGACGCTCACGGGCTACACCTGCGCGGACTTGTTCTTCACGCAGCAGTTGCAGCAGAACGCGCTGGCAGCGCTGGAGGACGTGTGTGCCTACACGCGCGAGAAACCTATCGTTGTGCTGATAGGCGCGCCGCTGCAGGTGGATAACAACCTGTTCAACTGTGCGTTCGTGATGACCGACGGCGAGGTGCTGGGCGTAGTGCCGAAAATCAACCTGCCGAACACGGGCGAGTTCTACGAGAAGCGTTGGTTCACCTCCGGCAGGGCGTGGCAACGCAGCGCTGACGCGGAGACCATCGAACTGTGGAGCGGCGATGTGCCGTTTGGCACCGACCTGCTCTTCACCACGCGCCATTACTGCTTCGGCATAGAGATATGCGAAGACCTGTGGAGCCCGCTACCGCCCTCTACGCAGTTGGCGATACAAGGCGCGGAACTCATCTTCAACCTGTCGTCCAGCAACTGCCTCGTGGGCAAGAACGCCTACCGACGCCAGATGATTATGCAGCAGTCTGCCCGCGTGCACTGCGGCTATGTCTATACCTCCTCGGGCGTGGGCGAGAGCACGACCGACGTGGTGTTCTCCGGCTCTACCTACATCGCCGAGGACGGGGCTATGCTCAGCGAGGGCGAGCGTTTCCAGCGCGTGTCGGACATGATTATTCAGGAGATAGACATCGAGCGTCTGCGCACAGAGCGCCAGCGCAACACCAACTTCACTTCCGACAAGGTGGGGCATTACCGCAAGATTAACGTGGCGCCGATAGAGCGCGAGGAGGACTTCACCGAGCCCGTACACCGCACTTTCTCCATGACACCCTTCCTGCCTGCGAAGGCGAACGAAGACGAGTACTGCATGGATGTGCTCGCGATACAGACCAACGGTTTGATGCGCCGCTGGCAGCATACGCATGCCGAGACGGTGGTGGTAGGTATCTCCGGCGGCTTAGACAGCACGCTTGCGCTGCTGGTATGCGTGCAGGCGGCAGACCGCTTGGGCTACGACCACAGCCGCGTCATCGGTATCACCATGCCCGGCTTCGGCACCAGCGACCGCACCCACGACAACGCCCTCGCGCTGATGGACCAACTGGGCGTTACCACCTACGAGATACCCATCCGCGAGGTGGTTACCCAGCACCTGAACGACATCGGACACGACATAGACAACCACGACATCACCTACGAGAACGCGCAGGCACGCTCGCGCACGCTCATACTGATGGACATGGCGAACAAATACAACGGTATCGTGGTGGGCACGGGCGACCTGAGCGAGTTGGCACTCGGATGGGCGACCTACTGCGGCGACCAGATGTCGATGTACGGCGTGAATGCCGGTATCCCCAAGACCCTCGTGCGCTATATGGTGCGCTATGCGGCGGAGAACCTGTTCGGCGAAGAGACGCGCCGCACGCTGCTGGATATCATCGACACCCCCGTGTCGCCCGAACTGCTGCCGACCGACGACCAAGGCAACATCGCACAGATAACCGAGGACAAAGTGGGACCCTACGAGTTGCACGACTTCTTCATCTACTATTTCCTACACTACGGTTTCACGCGCGAGAAGATAGCCTACATGGCGATACAGGCGTTTGCCGATGTGTACGACGAGGAGACTATCCGCAAGTGGCTAAACGTCTTCATGCAGCGTTTCTTCCGCCAGCAGTTCAAGCGCTCCTGCATGCCCGACGGACCGAAAGTGGTGGCGGTAAGCCTCTCGCCGCGCGGCGACTGGCGCATGCCCAGCGATGTGAATGAGATATAGTGAAACAATTAACAATTAACAATTAACATGCCACTGCTCCGATAACTCCGATAACTCTGACTATTCCGATAACTCCGATAATTCCGAAAATGAAATCCCCGATAACCACTTCCTTTCATAACATTCCCAATACCTTTGGTATTCCTGCCCACGCACGAGTATATGCGGAATATACCTCTGTGGAGGAACTGCGCACGCTCTTGCAGACCTATAAGGGCGAGCGTTTGTTGCATATAGGCGCAGGCTCTAACCTGCTGTTTACCAACGACTTTGACGGTGTGGTGCTCCACTCTCGTATCTGCTTCGCACGCGCGTTGGAGGAGAATGCAGAAACGGTCAACATAGAGGCGGGCGCAGGTATCGTGATGGACGACCTGATAGCGCAGGTAGCCGACATGGGGCTGTATGGTATGGAGAACCTAAGCCATATCCCGGGCGAGGTAGGCGCGTCTGCCATCCAGAACGTGGGTGCATACGGTGTGGAAGCCAAGGACGTGATACACGAGGTGCATACCATAGCCGTAGAGACAGGCGAAGAACGGATATTCACCAACGAAGAATGCCGCTTCGGATACCGCGACAGCATATTCAAAAACGAACTGAAAGGGCAGTATGTCGTAACGAGTGTGGTGTACAGACTGAGTAAGCAACCGCAACCGCACCTCGACTATGGCAACCTGCGACAAGCATTAGCAGGCAAAGCGCCTACGCCGATGAATATCCGCGAGGCGGTGATTGCCATCCGCAAGCAGAAACTGCCTGAGCCCGAGGAGTTGGGCTCTGCAGGCAGTTTCTTCAAGAACCCGATTATCACCCCCGAACATTTCCAAGCAATACTCCGCCAGGAGCAAAAGACCGCAGAGCAAGTGCCGCATTATGAAACAGCGAACGGCATCAAGATTCCCGCGGCGTGGCTGATAGAGCAATGCGGATGGAAAGGCAAGCGACAGGGTGGGGCACAGGTGTATGAGAAACAGCCGCTGGTGATAGTGAACACAGGCAACGCCACCGCGCAAGACATCATCACCCTTGCAACGAACATCACCGAGAGCATATCGCAACGCTTTCAAATCACCCTCCACCCGGAGGTAAACTATATATGAAGACCCACCCCGACCCTCCCTACAAGGGAGGGAGATGGAAAAGAACTATTGTATAACTAAAACTAATCCCTTAACACTCCCCCTCGCGGGGTCCCCGCAAGCAACGCGCAGTGGGGTGCTCTTTAGGGGGAGACGGAGGGGGTCCTATTCAATGGCAGCATTTGTAATAGAAGGAGGACATAAACTACACGGCAGTATCACCCCGCAGGGGGCGAAGAACGAAGCATTGCAAGTGATTTGTGCAACGTTGCTTACCTGCGAAGAAGTGGTAATCAACAACATACCCGATATCCTCGATGTGAATAACCTTATCGAACTCTTGCGAGAGATGGGGGTGGAAGTGCGTTGCCTGAGCAAAGGCAAGTTTGCTTTCTGCGCGCGCGAACTGCATACCGACTACCTGCAGAGTGAGGTGTTCATCAAGAAGTGCGCTAAACTGCGCGGCTCGGTGATGTTGATAGGTCCGCTCTTGGCGCGGCTCGGGGAAGTGGTATATGCCAAGCCCGGAGGAGATAAGATAGGTCGCCGCCGTCTGGATACCCATTTCCAAGGGATGGTGAATCTGGGCGCGACCTTTGCCTTCGACGAGACGCTGCGGGCATATCGCTTTCACGCGGATGAGTTGCGCGGACAGTATATGTTGCTGGACGAAGCGAGCGTTACCGGCACGGCGAATATCATCATGGCTGCCGTCATGGCAGAGGGGGAGACGACCATCTACAATGCCGCATGCGAACCTTATCTGCAGCAACTCTGCCGTATGCTCAACCGCATGGGAGCGCAGATAGAAGGCGTGGGCTCTAACCTGCTGACTATCCACGGCGTGAAGACACTGCACGGCACGCAGCATACCTTGCTGCCTGATATGATTGAGGTGGGGTCGTTCATCGGTATGGCTGCGCTCACGGGCAGCGAACTGACCATCCGCAATGTGTCGTATCGTGATTTGGGTATCATCCCGGAATCTTTCCGCCGCTTGGGTATCACGGTGATACAACAGGGCGATGATATCTACATCCCCGCGCAGGAGCATTACCAGATAGAGTCGTTTATCGATGGCTCTATCCTCACCGTGGCGGATGCGCCGTGGCCCGGACTGACGCCCGACTTGCTCTCGGTAATCCTTGTGGTGGCAACGCAGGCACGCGGCTCGGTGTTGATACACCAGAAGATGTTCGAGAGCCGACTCTTCTTCGTGGATAAACTGATTGACATGGGTGCGCAGATTATCCTTTGCGACCCCCACCGTGCGGTGGTGATAGGGCACGACAGGCAGATGCGCCTGAAGCATAACAACATGACTTCGCCCGATATCCGTGCGGGTATTGCCATGCTGATTGCCGCGATGGCGGCAGACGGTATCAGCCGCATTGACCACATCGACCAGATAGACCGCGGCTACGAGGACATAGAAGCCCGCCTAAACGCCATCGGCGCACATATACACCGAGAAAACTAAACATGTTTAACATTTCATGTTGGCATTTCATGTTTGGCATTGCATGTTAACATTTCATGTTGGCATTATATGTTAAACGCAAAGCGCAAACAGGAACTGACAAACACGAAGTGATTAACAGGACTGAAAGTACTGACAAACACGAAGTGATTAACAGGACTGAAAGTACTGACAAACACGAAGTGATAACTAAATACACGAAGTTAATTTATGAAAAAACTCTTTTTGTTGATTACTTGTGCCGTGATGGCACTTTGTGCAAACGCACAGATGGTAAACCCCGTGCATTGGACGGGGGAGACGCGTGGCGACAGTATCTGTCTCACCGCCACGATAGATGAAGGTTGGCACCTGAACATCATTGATATTCCTGCCGATGGCAACTTCGATGAGGAGTATGCCGGCACCTTCTCGGTAACCCTGCCCAACACCGGCGAAGTAGAAGTGCGCTACAACGCCTGCGATGCCAAGCAATGTATCGCCCCCGAGACCTTCTCTTATACACCCGAGACAAAGGAGGTGCGGTCGGAAGTGTTATCCCGACAAGTCGGGAGCCGCACTACGGAAGAAGAGACAAAGGAGGTGCGGTCTCCAGGCCGCACCACGGAGGAAGAGAGCGAATCGGAATCAGGCAGCAGCCTCTGGATGGTCTTCCTGATGGGATTGCTCGGCGGACTGATGGCTATCTTCACGCCTTGCGTGTGGCCTATCATCCCGATGACGGTATCGTTCTTCATCAAACGCAACGGCGCCGCTCGCGGTACCACCAACGCAAGCGCTATCCGCGATGCGTTGTTCTACGGACTGAGTATCATATTGATATACGTGGGGTTAGGTCTGCTCATCACGCTTATCTTCGGCGCGTCGGCGTTGAATGCGTTGAGCACCAACGCCGTGGTGAACATCATCTTCTTCCTGATATTGGTAGTGTTCGCCGCTTCGTTCTTCGGCGCGTTTGAGATTACGCTGCCCAGTTCGTGGTCCACAGCGCTGAATGCCAAGTCAAGCAAGACATCGGGCTTCCTGAGTATCATGCTTATGGCGTTTACTTTGGTCATCGTCTCCTTCTCTTGCACAGGTCCTATCATCGGCACCTTGCTCGTGGAGGCAGCCGGTAAGTCCTTGCTGGCACCCACTATCGGCATGTTGGGCTTCGCCATTGCGCTGGCGTTGCCGTTCTCGCTCTTTGCGATGTTCCCCTCGGTGTTGAAGAAGATGCCGAAGTCGGGCGGATGGATGAACACCTTCAAGGTAACCTTGGCGTTCTTGGAGTTGGCGCTCTCGCTCAAGTTCCTCTCGGTGGCAGACTTGGCTTACGGATGGCATATCCTCGACAGAGAGGTGTTTGTTGCCTTGTGGATAGTTATCTTCGCCCTGCTGGGCTTGTATCTGCTGGGCTTGATTTCTTTCCCGCATGATGATGATGACCACAAGAAGACAAGCGTAACGCGCTTCTTCCTCGCTACCATCTCGCTCTCGTTTGCGATGTATATGGTACCGGGCTTGTGGGGTGCACCCTTGCGTGCCATCTCGGCTTTCGCACCGCCTATGTCCACCCAAGACTGGGTCTGCACAGGCAATGGCAGTGCGGCTGCTAATACTCTCAACGCTCAACACTCAACGCTCAACGCTCAAATCACCTTCACCGACTACGACGAAGGCATGGCGTATGCCCGCGAGCACAACATGCCGGTCTTCCTCGACTTCAACGGCTACGGTTGCGTCAACTGCCGTAAGATGGAGGCGGCAGTGCTCACCAAACCCGAGGTGGAGGAACACATGCACAAGTATGTGCTTATCTCGCTTATCGTGGACGACAAGACCAAACTGGCAGAGCCTATTGTCTTGGAAGAGAACGGCAGAAAGGTAACCTTGAAGACCGTAGGCGACAAGTGGAGTTACATGCAGCGCACCGAATATGGCGCAAATGCACAGCCCTACTATGTCCAACTCAATCCCGATGGCTCCCGTTTGGTAGAGTCCACCTACTCCTACGATGAGGACATCGACAAATTCCTCGAATGGCTGAAATACTAAATAGATAGTATGTCATTTCATGTTAACATTGCATGTTTGGCATTTCATGTTAAACGCGAAGCGCAAACAGGAACTGACTAACACGGAGTGATTAACAGGACTGAAAGTACTGACAAACATATAATGACCAACAGAAACTGATATTATGCGTTACGAAACTCGTCGCCCGCCTGAGAAAGAGATGATTTTCGGCATCCGTGCCGTCATCGAAGCCATTGATGCGGGCAAAGAAATAGATAAGATACTCATCCGTCGTGATATGAGTAGTGCCATCGGTAGAGAACTCCTCCAACGCTTGGAGGGGACTGCCACCCCTGTGCAGAAAGTGCCTATTGAGAAACTCAATCAGTACACCGACAAGAACCACCAAGGGGTGATTGCCTTCCTCTCGCCGATTGCCTTCCACCGCGTGGAGGACATCGTGCAGAACCTCTTTGAAGAAGGCAAGACGCCGTTGCTCATGGTGCTGGATGCGGTTACCGATGTGCGCAATTTTGGTGCCATCGCCCGCACCTGTGTCTGCGCGGGCGTGCATGCGCTCATCATCAACAACCGCGGCAGTGTGGCTATCAACGGCGATGCCATCAAGACCTCCGCGGGGGCACTGCATACGCTCCCCGTCTGCAAGGTGGAGAACCTGCAAAACACGCTGGACTACCTCCGCGACAGCGGCTTGCGTATCGTGGCTGCCACCGAACATACCGACACTTGCTACACCAATGTCGATATGACCGTACCCACCGCCATCGTGATGGGCTCGGAGGAGAAAGGTATCTATGAGGAGAACTTGAAGCGTTGCACAGACAAGGTGCGCATACCGATGACCGACACCATCGAGAGCCTGAACGTCTCCGTTGCCGCCGGCATCCTTATCTACGAGGCTGTCCGACAGCGAGCAAAATAACATGCGTTCACACTAAATGATATCGGGTAATGATATAAACATGCCCCAAGTTCTTTATCACATACGAGCCCCGAAGGGGCGATATAGATTAGCGTAGGGTGAAACCCTACGAATACATGACATCCCCTCTATGCAAGCCCCGAAGGGGCGACATAACTCCTTGAAAAAAAAAGTGTACCAGTGTACCAGCGTACCAGCGTTTTTTATAAATACACCCGCGCGCGCACGCACATGTATATTTTAGGAAACAGCTGGTACGCTGGTACGCTGGTACACTTCTGCCCCCTGCACGCCGTCCCCACCATACACCAAAAACGGTACGATTATTAAGATTTCTCCCTCCGCTATTCCACTTCTATATTTTCGTGTGTCTCTCGCGGGTCTATCGCGGGTCGTCCGCAGGTCGTCGCTGAGGAAACCATGTACCAAAAATGTACGATTATTAAGATATTCCCTACCTGTAAGACTTACAAATAGGGAATGATATCTAATTCAAGTAAACGAACTTCGGTGTGAGAAACTTGTTTCGGGTGTCAACCCAAACGGCTGATGTGCTTTATTTCCTCCTCGTTGAGCAGTTTTATCTTTCTGCCGTCCACGGAGACCAAACCTTCTTGAGCAAACTGCGAGAGCGTGCGGATGGCGTTGCTGGTCGTCATATTGCTCATATTCGCCAAATCCTCACGGCTCATGAACATGGCCAGCGTGCAACCGTCTTCGTCTAAACCGTAATTTTTCTTGATGGTGAGCAGCGACTCCGCCAGTCGTCCGCGGATATGCTTCTGCGTCAGGTTGATGGTCTGCAATTCCGCCACTGCCAAGTCCTTTGCCAAAGCAAGCATCATCTGGTAGCAGAACTCATGGTTCTGGTGAAGGAGTTGGAGAAACAATTGGGCATTGAGTTTGTAGGCGACCGACGGCTCAATGGCGCTCGCGCAGGAGGTATAGACATCGCTGGCGATAGCCGCACGGAAGCCGAAAAAATCATAAGGCTTGAGCAGGCGAATAATCTGCGAACGCTGTCCGATACCCTCTTTGTAGATACGAACCTTGCCCTCAATGAGCGTCCATATGTCGGTAGCGGCATCGCCCTCGCTGTGGATAACGGCGTTTTTCTTGTAGTGAACCACCTGCACCTCGTCATTAACCAACAGTTTCTCCTCTGCGGTCAACACGTCCCAGATAGGATTCAGTTCCCACAATTTTGCGTACGATTCTTCTTTCTTTCTGCTTGCCATAATGACTTAAACTAATACCGAAATACCTCTGAAAGGATATTGAAATGAGTGCTCTTTCATTTGGTGCCTGCAAAGATACGACTTTTTTAGGATATGTGCAAGAAAAAATGTGTTTTTGCAGGCGTTTTTTATGTTTTTCAACACATTTAGTGCAAATAATCGACACCATTCCGATAGTTTCTCCTCCGAAAAGCCGCTTCCATCGTAAGTAGAGGGGAGGGCGGTAAAGAATTTTTTTGCCCTTTTTATTGCGCATATAAAAAAAAAGCAGTACCTTTGTGGCAAAATTGGGCAGAGATAATTATGAATTATGAGTGCTTATGCTCTGACCACTAACCACTGTTCACTGAACACTAATGAAACACATAGATATGAAATCGAACTACCTTGAAAGCAGGCACATAGGCCTGAGCGAAAAAGATGAGCAGAAGATGCTCGAAGTGATAGGCGCGGACTCGCTGGAGCAGTTGATTCACGAGACCATGCCGGAGGATATCCTGTTGCCCGAGCCCATCGAGTTGGACGCTCCGATGAGCGAGCAGGAGTTGCTGGATTACACCCAAGCCCTTGCCGATGAGAACATCCCTGCCCACAGCCTGATAGGTCGCGGCTGGTGCGGCAGCATCACGCCCGCCGTGATTCGCCGCAACGTGCTGGAGAACCCCGTGTGGTACACCTCCTACACGCCTTACCAAGCCGAGGTGAGCCAAGGACGATTGGAGGCGTTGTTCAACTTCCAGACGCTCGTGTCCGACCTGACGGGGCTGCCGCTCGCCAACTGCTCGCTGCTGGACGAGGCGACTTCGGCTGCTGAGGCGGTAACGATGATGCGAAACCTACGCTCGCGCGAGCAGGTGAAGAACGGCGCATGCAAAGTGTTCGTGGACGAGAAGATATTCCCCAATACCTTATCCGTAATGCGCACGCGCGCGATGGGACAAGGCATTGAGTTGGTGGTAGGTCGGTATGCCGACTTCGAGCCGACGGCTGAGTTCTTCGGCGCGCTGGTGCAACTGCCTAACGCAGACGGCTCGATAGAGGACTACACCGCGTTTGTGGAGGATTGCCATGCCGCAGGGCTGAAAGTAACGGTGGTGGCAGACCTGATGTCGCTGGTGTTGCTCAAGCCGCTGGACGCGGATATCGTGTGCGGCACGGCGCAGCGCTTAGGCTTGCCGATGGGCTACGGCGGACCGACCGCGGGCTATATGGCTACACGCGATGAGTTCAAGCGCGACATGCCCGGGCGCATCATCGGACTGAGCAAAGATACCAACGGGCACCCTGCCTTCCGCCTCGCGCTGCAGACACGCGAGCAGCATATCAAGCGCGAGAAAGCCACCTCAAACATCTGCACGGCAGAGGCGTTGTGCGCCATGATGGTGGGCTTCTACGGCGTGTTCCACGGCGCGGAAGGGCTGCGCGAGATAGCCGAGGGCATACACGGTAAGACGGTGTATCTCAACGAGTTGCTGCAAGCATACGGCTTCCAACAAGAGAACAACGAGTTCTTCGACACGCTCAAGATTACGGACGGTCCCGTGGAGGACTGGGCAGACCGTCTGCGTGAGGTGGCAGAAGAGGCAGGCATCAACTTCTACTACGATGAGGCGGGTTGGGTAGGTATCTCGCTGGACGAGACCGTCAACCTTGACACGATGAACGACCTGATAGACATCTTCGCCGAAGTGAGTGGTAACATGGCGCAGGAAGAGGCTTCGGAAACGGCTTTTGAGGGCTTGTGGGCGATAGACGAATCGCATGTGCGCGAGGTGGATTTCCTCAAAGCAGAGGTGTTCCAACGTTATCATACCGAGACGGAGTTGATGCGCTATATCAAGCGCCTTGACCGCAAGGACATCAGTCTGACCCACTCGATGATTCCGCTGGGCTCTTGCACCATGAAACTCAACCCTGCATCCGCCATGACCCCTATCACCTACAACGGCTTCATGGCGCCGCATCCGATGGCGCCGGATGAGCAGGTGCAAGGCTACTTGCAGATGGTGCTGGAGTTGCAGCAGCAACTCTGCGCCGTTACGGGCTTTGCCGCATGCAACCTGCAACCGACCTCCGGTGCATCGGGAGAGTACAGCGGACTGGTTACCATCCGCGAATACCTGCACAAGACAGGGCAGGACGCGCGCAAAGTGCTCCTCATCCCCGCTTCGGCGCACGGCACCAACCCCGCTTCCTGCGTGCAGGCAGGCTTCACGCCCGTGGTGGTGAAATGCGACGAGAACGGCAACACCGACCTCGCCGACTGGAAGCAGAAAGCCGAGGAGAACAAAGACGTGCTCGCCGGCTGCATGATTACCTATCCGTCCACCCACGGTATCTTCGAGATGGCTATCCGCGAGATGTGCGAATGTATCCACGCCAACGGCGGACAGGTCTATATGGACGGCGCGAACATGAACGCACAGATAGGCTACACCAATCCCGCTTTCATCGGCGCGGATGTATGCCACCTCAACCTGCATAAGTCCTTCGCTTCGCCTCACGGCGGCGGCGGTCCCGGCGTGGGTGCAATCTGCTGCGCAGAGCACTTGGCAGACTGCATGCCCACCGAGGACACCAACCGAGTATCGTCCGCGCTCTTCGGCAATGCCAACTTGGCGCTAATCAGTTACTCCTATATCGCCATGATGGGGGCGGAGGCGCTGCGCCATGCTACGGCTACGGCTATCCTCAGCGCCAACTACATGGCTGCCAAGTTGGGCGATGCCTACGGCGTGGTCTATACCGGCGTGAAGGGCAGAGTAGGGCACGAGTTGATTCTCGACTGCCGCCAGTTCCATGCTATCGGCATCACCGAGGGCGACATCGCCAAGCGACTGATGGACTTCGGCTACCATGCGCCCACGCTCTCGTTCCCCGTGCACGGCACCCTGATGATAGAGCCTACCGAGAGCGAGTCGCTGGCGGAGATAGACCGCTTCATCGATGCCTTGCTGACCATCCGCGAGGAGATTGCCGAGGTAGAGCGTGGCGAGGCGGATGCCAAAGATAATGTGTTGGTTAACGCGCCGCACCCCGAATACGAAGCCGTGGCAGACGAGTGGAATCATCCCTATTCGCGTAAGAAGGCGATTTATCCGACAGAGTGGGTGGCTGCCAACAAGTTCTGGATTCCCGTCAGCCGTGTGGACAACGGCTTCGGCGACCGCAACTTGGTAGCACGTTGGTAATCAAAGAATAATCATGCAAAAGACAAAAGATAAACCTACTATTTCTGCACGCTTGCAGGAGCACTTGCAGAGCTATCAGCGGCAAAAGCCGCTGATAGCCATCAAGGAGTACATCATGATTATCTTGTGTACTTTCCCGTATGGTTTGGTGGTGAACCAACTGCTGGTGCCTCATGCCATCGTGGGAGGCGGACTGACGGGTCTGTGCGAGATAATCTATTTCGCCACGAACCGATTTATTCCTATCTGGCTCAGTGTGTTCACGCTGAATGCTGTGTTGTTGATAATCGCGGGATTTACGGTTGGTTGGCGCTATTGTGCCCGCACGCTGTTTGGTATCTTCTGGTTGACGTTTTGGATGAAGGTGATACCTATCCCCGAAGCACCGATGATTTCAGACCCCTTCATGGCGGTCATCTTAGGCGGGCTATTTATGGGTTGTTTCTTGGGAATCGTGTTTCTCAACAACGGCTCCACAGGTGGTACGGACATCGTGGCGATGATAGTGAACAAGTACCACCACCTCCCTATGGGGCGCGTGTTGATGACCTGCGATATCTGTATCATCCTAATGGCATATTTCCTGCCGGAAGTGCGCTCGCTGGAGAAGATACTGTTCGGTCTTTGTTTCACGTTCATGTCGTCCACGGCGGTGGACTGGGTGATGAACCGCACGCGCCAGTCGGTGCAGTTCTTTATCTTCAGCAAGAAATGGGATGAGATAGCCGAGGCGATTATGACCCAAGTGCCGCGCGGCGTAACCATCTTGGACGCGCAGGGCGGCTATAGCAAAGAGCCGGTGAAGGTGATTACCACCATCGCCCGCCAGCATGAGAGTGCCAAGATTTTCCGCCTTGTGCGCTCCATCGACCCCGATGCCTTCGTCAGCCAAAGCAAAGTGCGCGGCGTCTTCGGACAAGGTTTCAACTCCATCAACGAGATGGCATAGGCTGTGGCGTGGAGTGGAAAAAAGGGAGATGAAATTTTTGCTTCGAAAAACTTGCACATATCGAAAAAAAGTCGTACCTTTGCACGCTGATTGGTGGGGCATTGAAACCACCACAGAGCGAGCCACATGACGAGACTAAGTGTAAACATCAATAAAATAGCCACATTGCGTAATGCCCGCGGGGGTAATCTCCCCGATGTAGAGCGTTTTGCCGTAGATTGCGAACGTTTTGGAGCACAGGGTATTACGGTGCATCCGCGTCCGGACGAGCGTCATATACGCCGTTCGGATGTTTATGCTCTCAAGGGCTTGGTTACCACGGAGTTTAACATCGAGGGTAACCCGACGGAGGCGTTTGTACAGTTGGTTACGGAGGTGCGCCCGACGCAAGTAACGCTGGTGCCGGACTCGCCGGAGCAACTGACGAGCAACCACGGATGGGACACGAAGGCTAATCAGGAGAGGCTGAGGGCACTGGCGGAGCGTTTTCATGCGGCAGGTATTCGCGTGAGCGTGTTCGTGGATGCCGACCCCGAGATGGTGCATTGTGCCAAAGAAGCGGGGGTGGATAGGGTAGAGTTGTACACCGGACCGTATGCCGAACGCTATGAAGAAGACCCCGAGAAGGCATTGGAGATGTATCGTCCTGCCGCGGAGCAAGCCCGCAAAGAGGGGCTGGGATTGAACGCGGGACACGACCTGAATCTCAGAAATCTGCATGCTTTCGTGAGCGCGTTCCCGTGGGTGGACGAAGTGAGCATCGGGCACGCGCTGGTGGCAGATGCGCTATATTTAGGAATAGAAGAAACCATTAAACAATACAGAAATGCTCTTGCAAATTAACGAACCTATCGCTACGGCTATGGACAGCGTGGCAGTAGCAGAACAGACCGTAGAAGAATCGATAAACCTGTGGACTATGGCGCAGTACGGCGGATGGATAATGATTATCCTTGCGCTCCTGCTGGCATGGGCGGTGTATATCTTCATTGAGCGCATGGTGGTGCTGAAGAAAGCCACGAAAGAGGATAAGAGTTTCATGGATCGTATTCGCGACTATATCCATGACGGGAAGATAGACTCAGCGATAAACCTCTGCAAGCAGACGAACACACCGTCGGCGCGGATGGTGGAGAAAGGAATCACCCGTATCGGTCGCCCGATGCAGGACGTGCAAGTGGCGATAGAGAACGTGGGAAACTTGGAGGTGAGTAAGTTGGAGAAGGGGCTGGTGATTATGGCGACCATCTCCGGCGGCGCTCCAATGTTGGGTTTCCTCGGTACGGTGCTGGGTATGGTGCAGACCTTCTATAATATGTCGCTCAACGCCAGCGGCGTGATAGAGATGTCGGCACTGAGCACGGGTATGTATCAGGCGATGGTAACCACCATCGGCGGTCTGATAGTAGGTATTCTGGCGATGTTCGCATATAACTTCCTCGTGGCGCGTATAGACCGCGTGGTGCGTATGCTGGAGGGGCGCACGCTGGAGTTCATGGACCTGCTGAACGAGCCGGCATAAGTGCTAATTGTTAATTGTTAATTGTTAATTGTTAATTGGTGTCCGCATGTCGTTAAAGCGCAGAAATAAAGTTACCGCCACGTTTGCGATGTCGTCTATGACCGACCTCATCTTCCTGCTGTTGCTGTTCTTCGTGATGGCAAGCACGATGTCGTCTCCTAATGATATCAAGATAAACCTGCCGCAGGCGCGTGCCAAGCAAGCCACGAAGAAGGTAGTGGCGAAGGTATCGATAGACAACCTCGGCAACTATTTTGTAGGCATAGGCAATGCGAAGCAGAAACCGATTGCCGCGGAGGATTTGGAAGCCTATCTGAGCACTATTCAGCAGCAGGATTCCACGATGTATATTGCCCTGCATGCCGATGAGGATATACCCTACAAGGAAGTAGTGCGCGTACTGGATATTGCCAACGAGCACAAGATGAAACTGGTAGTCGCAACGAAAAGATGACCAATAAACAGCAAGCACATACTATTGCCGCTATAGGGACGGTGCTGTTCCTATTGTTGCTGTTCTTGCTCCTGTGGTTTGTCTATATAGGCGCGCCGGTGCAAGAGGAGGACGAGGGGATAGAGATTGCGTTCGGCGAGATGACAGAGACGCAGTCGTATGCATCAGCCGCCGCCTCCAAGCCCGTTGCCCCCAAAGCCGTTACCGCTCCTGTGGAGCCTGCCACACCGACCCACAACGACCTGATGACGCAGGAGGATGAGGAGTCGCTGGAGTTGGCTCGTCAGCGCGAGGAAGAGGAGCGTCTGCGCCGCGAGGCGGAGGCAGAACGCTTGCGACAAGAGCAGGCGGCTGCAGAGCAGAAAGCGCGGGAAGATGCAGCCATTGCAAAGGCAAATCAGATGGGCTCGCTCTTCGGCAAGCAGACGGGAGGCGCAGCAGGCAGCGGGGATGTGCAAGGCGGGTCGCAGAAAGGCAATCCCGTACCCGGGCATGGCACCGTAGGCGGTAGTTCGTGGACACTGGCGGGACGAGGGGTGAAATCCTTGCCGAGACCTGATACCAACTTTACGCAAGAGGGAAAAGTGATAGTGGCGATATGGGTGGATGCGAACGGCAACGTAACGGATGCGCAGGTGCAAGGCGGGACAGTGAGCGACAAGGCGACACAAGAGTTGGCACGGAAAGCCGCTCTGCAAGCGAAGTTCACGCCGGCGGAGGACGGCAACACAAAAGCGAAAGGAACAATCACATATACATTCAAATTCAATTAAATTGTTAAATCTTAAATGATTAAATTATGAATTATTTGTTTCTTGACAACGGCTTCGAAGAGATAGAAGCCATCACCACCATTGATTTACTTCGTCGTGCGAACATCCATCTTACGACGGTGTCGGTAACGGGCAAACCGATGGTGTTGGGGGCACACAACATCGCGGTGGAAGCCGACGGGTTGATTGAGGACATCGATTTCTCCGATGCAGAGATGCTTATCCTGCCCGGGGGACCAACCAAGTTGGGCGATTGCCATGCCCTCTGCGACCTGCTCAAACAACACAACGAAGAGGGAAAAATGATTGCTGCGATATGTGCTGCGCCTTCCGTATTGGGAAAACTCGGTATCTTGGAGGGGAAGCAAGCGACCTGCTATCCGGGCTTTGAGCAATATCTTGGTGAGAGTTTCATAGGCGGACTGGTGGTTGAATCGAAGAATATCATTACCGCCAAAGGTCCCGGCTTGTCCAGCGATTTTGCCTTCTGCCTGATAGAGAAATTGGTAGGCAGCGAGGTGGCAGACCAAGTGTATGATGCGGCACAATACTAAAAAACGCCACGATGTATCGTGGCTTATAACAATAAGAAGACTAACTAACAAACACTACAAATGAAGAAACTATTTACACTTGTCCTCGGATTGGCTGCTGTTTGTGCAGTGAGTGCACAAGAAGCAGAGACGAAGGAAAATCCCTGGAAATTTAACGGTACCGTGGGGCTGAATGCTGCCGCTACGGGTATGTGGAACTGGGCAGCCGGTGGTAACAACAACGTCAATGGCGTGGCATCCACCAAGTTGCGTCTGCTCTATCATGAGAACAGTATGGCATGGGAGACTAACCTTGATATGGAGTATGGTTTGTCGTGGATAGACCAAGAGTATGATGCGCTGCAAAAGACGAGCGACAAAATCAACTTCAATACCAAGTTCGGTTGGGAGTTCCACAAGACATGGTATCTAACCGTTTCCGCCGGCTTCCAGAGCCAGTTCGCTTATGGTCGTGCATACGATGGAACGGAACTTTTCGACCCGATTATTTCTAAATGGTTAGCACCTTCGTACACGGATATTGCTGTCGGTATTGACTGGAAACCGAATGATATCTTCTCCATCTATCTTTCGCCGGTAGCAGGGCGTCTCACGACGGCTTATGTAGGCGGGAAATTGGATGATAAGTCCAGAACCATTACCTATCCGGACGGCTCGCCGGTTTATCCCAATGGATTGGAACAGGAATTGAAGGAAAAATACGCCGTTTGGCACTATACGGTGGTAGATGAGCAGACCGGAGAAATCGGAAAAGCATATGACAGGAATCTGCGTGCAGAGTTGGGTCTCTCGCTGAAAGGTAGCATTAACTACACCTACAAAGACTTGAAAATCATCACTTCGGTGGGTTTGTTCACTCCGTATAGTTGGAATAAAGTAGATGTGTATCAGGATGAAAATGGTAAGTTGTACAAGAATTTGGGCGATGGTACTCAAAACTTCGACAACATGACCCATATCGGCTACCTTGACAACAACCGCCGTTTCGGAAACTTTGATGTGGATTGGGATTTCGCTATTTCATACCAATTCTTGAAGTGCTTGCAAGTGTCGCTCAATACTTCGCTCAAGTACTATAACGGTACGCTCATTGAGAAGTTTGACAAGGACGGCACCTCGCTGGGCAAGGCAGAGCGCGTACAGTTTAAGTCCGTTATCGGTCTGGGTATCGGATACTCTTTCTAAATTATGACAGCGGTAGAGCAATTAGAGCAGAATATACATATCCTTTTGGAGCGTTATCAGATGCTTCAAAAGGAGAATGCTCTACTACGCGAAGACTTGCAAGAACAACGACAAGAGATAATTCGCAGTCATAGCGAACTGCAAGAATTACAAAAACAATGTCGGCTTTTGAGTACAGCAAACGCCATTGGCGGCGATGCCGCCACCAGAGAAAACGCATATAGGCGGCTGAGTTATATCATCGCACAGATTGACAAAGCCATCGCGGCATTGGCAAAAGAAAACCTAACAACTGACCACTAACCACTACCTTGCTTCCTGCAAAGCAACATATTAACCTTCAGATTGGGGCGCACAATGTGTCGCTGGATGTGCTGCGTGAGGCGGAGCCGCTCTACCGAAATGCGGCGGTTACCCTCAACGAACGGTATCAGTATTATCAACGGCGTATGCTCAAAGCCTCCGCGGAACAATTGTGGTTGTATGTGGCGCTGGAGTTGGCAGTGAATCTGCATGCCGATGCAAGGGAGAAAAGCCTAAAACCTATCCAGGAAAAACTGGATGTGCTCAATCAACTGATTGAGAATTGCCTTCAAAATGAGAATAACGAGGGCATTGTCAAATAAGCACGCAAATAACAACTAATCATAAATAAACAATACTATGCTATTATTAGAGATTACACCGCTTATCTGTGTCTTGATTGCTATAGGATGTGCGCTGTTAGGAGCATTTATTTGTTTCCTGATATTCCGTATGATTGGCGCCAACCTCGTGAAAAAGGCAGCAGAGGAAGCCGAAGTGCTGAAGAAAAACAAAATTATCGAGGCAAAGGAGAAATTCATTGCCCTCAAGTTAGAACACGAGAACATGGTTCGGGAGCAGGAGAAGAAACGCCAGCAACTCGACCAACGCTTGCAACAACGCGAGCAACAACTCAACCAACGTCAAGGCGAAATCCAACGTGCGCAGAACGACTTCAACCAGCGTATGCAGCAGAAAGAGCAGCAGGTGGAGCAACAGCAGAAAGCCTTGGAGTTCAAGACTCAGGAGGTAGAGAAACTGCAACGCCAGGCAGAACAACAGTTGGAGAAGATGTCCGGCATGTCTGCCGAGGAAGCCAAAGCGCAACTCATTGAGTCTCTGAAAGATGAGGCGAAGACGGCTGCGATGTCCTATATCAACGAGATAATGGACGATGCGCGTCTGAATGCCAATAAAGAGGCAAAACGCATTGTGATACAGACCATTCAGCGTGTGGCAAGCGAGACAGCAGCGGAGAACACTGTGTCGGTTTTCCATATCGACAACGATGAGGTGAAAGGTCGTATCATTGGTCGCGAGGGGCGCAATATCCGCGCTTTGGAAGCAGCCACGGGTGTGGAGATTATTGTGGACGACACCCCCGAAGCTATCACATTGTCTGCTTTTGACCCTGTTCGCCGCGAGATAGCACGCCTTTCGCTACACCAACTGGTGCAAGACGGGCGTATCCACCCCGCGCGTATTGAGGAGGTGGTAGCGAAGGTAACGAAGCAAGTGGAGGATGAGATTATCGAGACGGGTAAGCGTACCACGATTGACCTTGGTATCCATGGTCTGCACCCCGAGTTGGTGCGCTTGGTGGGCAAGATGAAATACCGTTCTTCGTATGGTCAGAACCTGTTGCAGCACGCTCGCGAGACGGCTAACTTGTGCGCTGCGATGGCGGGCGAGTTGGGCTTGAACACCAAGGCGGCGAAACGCGCCGGTCTGTTGCACGATATAGGCAAGGTGGCAGACGAGGATGTGGAACTGCCGCACGCAGAACTCGGTATGAAACTCTGCGAGAAGTTCGGCGAGAAACCTGATATCTGCAATGCGGTGGGTGCACACCACGATGAGTGTGAGATGAAGACGCTGATTGCGCCTATCGTACAAGCCTGCGACGCTATCTCCGGTGCACGACCGGGTGCTCGCCGCGAGATTGTGGAGAGTTACGTGAAGCGTCTGAACGACTTGGAAAACATGGCAATGTCCTTCCCCGGGGTTATCAAGACCTACGCGCTGCAAGCTGGTCGCGAACTGCGCGTGATAGTGGGGGCAGACAAGATTAGCGACAAGGATACTGAGTTGCTGTCGTTTGACTTGGCAAAGCGTATCCAAGACGAGATGACCTACCCGGGTCAAGTGAAAGTAACCGTCATCCGCGAGACCCGCGCTATCAACTACGCAAAATAGTAACGAAAGGGTAACCGATGAGTTACGAATAGGGCGGAGAACTATGTGAGATAGTCATTTTTACGCCAATGTCAATAGGTGTGTCGAGTATGTAGTGCTCGGCGCACCTAATTGTTGTGTATGTCGGGTGGGACGATAGACCTGCGGTCGACCTGCGATAGACCTGCGGTCGACCCGCGATAGACCCGCGGTCGACCCGCGATAGACCCGCGATAGACCCGCGATAATGTTACGATAAGGGTGGGACATCGGCTGCGGAAATGAGCAAAAAAACATTCCTAACAAGGTTGATTTGTTAGGAATGCTTGCGTTTGGGATACCCAGCGGAAAGTGAGGGATTCGAACCCCCGGTACGACGTAATGCGTACACCGCATTTCGAGTGCGGCTCTTTCGACCACTCAGACAACTTTCC
>JBJECJ010000012.1:0-20200 GCA_051870955.1 Paludibacteraceae bacterium
TACGATATGACCAAATTTTTCTCTTAATCAACACAGGATTTTACCGGTGAACCTCTATCAAAGTAATCAGCGTTAATTGGAGTTAGTGATTAGTTAGCGATTAGTTAGCGATTAGTTAGTGATTAGTTAGTTATTAGTTAGTGATTGCCGAGACTATCCGCTAATAATCTTATATCGAACTCACGTTAATAAGAATAAACTGCCTCCATGCGCTACTCGGTATCACATATTCATATACAAAAATGCATTTTTTTGCGAAATAATTTGCGTATTCCAATTATTATTCGTACCTTTGCGAACGATTTCAGAAAAAATGATATGCAAAAGCGATAATCGTATGCAGAATTATACCCTCAAACAAGAGCAGTTGGCGCAGTTCGCCAAAGCCCTCGGACATCCCGCGCGGATAGCCGTCATGCAGTTTCTCTCGCAACGCAGCGAGTGCTATTTCGGGCATATAGAAGAGGAATTGCCCATCGCCAAAGCCACCGTCAGTCAGCACCTCTCCGCCCTCAAAGAAGCGGGACTGATACAGGGGACTATCGAAGGAAACAAGGTCAAATACTGTATCAATCGGCAAAACTGGTTGCTCTGCCAAATGCTCTTCGAGGAGTTCCTCGGACAGCCGCTTGCGACAAAGTCGGCAGACGGTTGCTGCTCGTAGATTTGTAACACGAATTATCGTGCGAGTGTTTTTTAACATTAATCATCGTGTAATTATTCATTAATTTTTTCGTTCATGGGACGGGGTGATGGTGAGTGCTTCTTTCGCATTCATCATCGGGTAAACAGATACGATAAAAGTTATTCGTACAAAAACAAATAAATTAACTAATAAACCAATAAACTAATCAACTAATCAACTAATCAACTAATCAACAAAATCATGAAGGAGATTATTATTTTAGGTACGGGTTGCGCGGGGTGCAAGGCATTGTTCGCCACCGTGGAGAAAGTGGTTCGCGAGAGCGGCTTGCAGGCAAACGTCAGCAAGCAGGAAGACATCATGGAAATCATGCGCTACAATGTGATGACGCTGCCTGCCGTAGTGATAGACGGACAAGTAGCTGCCACCGGCAGACTATCCGAAACGGAAGTAAAGAAACTGCTCGGAGCATAAGAATTTGACAATTTCACAATTTACTATTTTACAATTATGCATCGTATAGTAATGCGTATAGGTTTTGCCCTATCCCTTATATGTCTATTATCTGCCTGCGGCGGCGCAGGGAATAGTTCACAAACTAACGAACAATCACAAACAACCGTATCAGATACCGCCCGGGCGCCGATAGAGATACTGTATTTCTACGGCAAGCAGCGTTGCGCCACCTGCCGCGCGATTGAGCAGGCGGTGGTAGAACTGACGCAGAACGAGTTGCGCGAAGCGATAGCAAGCGGACTGGTGCATTACCGCGCGGTGGATTGGACGCAGGAGACGGCGCTGGCAGAACGCTACGAGGTGGCGTGGTCATCGCTCATCATCGACTGCAATGGTGAAATTACGAACCTGACGGAGCAGGCATTTGCCTATGCCCGCCAACAACCTGACAAACTCAAAGAGGAGGTGATGAAAGTATGCAATGGTTACAAACGATATTAGATAATAGCACCACGCCCGCACTGACAGCATGTGTGCTGGGCTTGCTGACTGCCATCAGTCCTTGCCCGCTGGCAACGAACATCGCCGCGATAGGCTATCTGAGCAAAGATGTAGAAAAAAAGAACCGCGTACTATGGAACGGATTGCTCTACACGCTGGGTAGAACAATTGCATATACATTGTTGGCGTGGGCTTTGATGTTGGTATTGAAAGGCGGTGCAAGTATCTTCGGCGTACAACGTTTCTTTGCCACATGGGGAGACAGACTATTGGGGCCGCTAATGGTAGTCATAGGCATCTTCTTATTGGTAGGCGACCGTATCCCATTACCCGCTATTGGTATTCGGCGTCAGCACAACAACCGAACATTGTGGGGGGCATTTGTGTTAGGACTTCTATTTGCACTATCGTTCTGCCCTACGAGCGGAGTCTTGTATTTTGGCGGACTGATACCACTTGCACTAACCAGTTCTTATGGCTGGTTACTGTCCATACTATTTGCCGTTACAACGGCTGTGCCTGTGCTGATAGTCAGCATATTACTGGCATATAGTGTGCGGAGTGTCGGACGATTTATGCAACAAATGAAAGCATTTCAAAAGTGGTTTAGTTGGATTGTCGGCGGATTATTTGTCATAATAGGGATTTACTATATCGTGACTATTTTGATATGAAAATACTGATTATATGCACTGGCAATAGTTGCCGTAGCCAAATGGCGCATGGTTTCCTGCAATCGTTCGACAAACGACTACAAGTATTCTCTGCGGGTACAAAACCTGCAGAAAAAGTACATCCTCTTGCTGTTAAAGTTATGCAAGAAAAGAAAATCGACCTCTCGCACCATGTTCCAACTCATATAAACACTTATATCGCAGAAAGTTGGGACTATGTTATTACGGTCTGTGGAGGAGCCAAAGAGACTTGTCCTATGTTTCACGGAGAGGTAAAACATCTGTTGCATATAGGTTTTGACGACCCCGCAGCGGTAGAAGGTGCGCCCCAAACAATTGCGCACGAATTTCGGCGCATAAGGGATGAGATTGAGCGGCTGTTCCGCCAATGGTATCAAGATGAAATTTTAACGCAACTATAAGTCGAATAGTTCCCAACACGAAGTTAATTACACGAAGTTCCTTACACGAAGTTAAAAATCATGTTACAACAATTCGCCGATTGGCTTATATATGATATGTGCGGCTTGGGTGCGGAGACGCACTTGGGGCAGGCACTGAATTTCTTTGTTTATGACACCACAAAGATTCTGCTGTTGCTCTTTCTCATCAGCAGCCTTATGGGTATTATCAATGCGTATATGCCTGTGGAGCGTCTGCGCGGGTTTCTCTCGTCCAAACGTCTGTTCGGCACACAATACCTGCTGGCGGCGTTGTTTGGCGCCATAACACCGTTCTGCTCCTGCTCGAGTATCCCGCTCTTTATCGGGTTTGTGCGCGGGGGCATACCATTAGGCGTAACGCTGTCGTTTCTCATCACCTCGCCCTTAATCAACGAGGTGGCGGTGGCGATGTTCGCCGCCACGTTCGGCTGGCGTATCACGCTTATCTATATCGCATCGGGGCTCGTGCTCGGCACCGTGCTCGGTATCATCTTGGGGCAGTTGCGGCTGGAGCGCTATCTCTCGCCGTGGATTCAACAGTTGTTGCAGTCCCCGCCCATCTCCGCCGACACCGCTACCGATGCCGCCTCGCTGCCTTTCCTTAAACGCTTGCCCGCTATCCTGCGCGACGCTTGGCGCATCGTGCGAGGAGTGTTGGTCTATGTGCTGATAGGTATTGCCATCGGAGCGGCTATCCACGGCTATGTGCCCGAGGATTTCTTTGCCGACCACCTCTCGACAGACAGTTGGTATGCCGTGCCGCTGGCGGTATTGCTGGCAGTACCGATGTACGCCAATGCAGCCGGCGTGGTGCCTATCGTGCAGGTGCTGGTCAGCAAGGGCGTGGCTCTCGGCACGGCAATGGCGTTTATGATGGCGGTGGTCGGACTATCGTTGCCCGAAGCCACCATGCTCAAGAAAGTGATGAGTTGGCGACTGATAGGCATCTTCTTCGGAAGCGTTACCCTCGCCATCTTCCTGCTCGGCTATTTCTTCAATCTCGTCTTGTAGTAAAAGGTACTGCTTTTTTCTGATATATGCAAATGAATACTAATTTTTTATGTGGCAAACGTGCATTTTGTGTAATATGTGCGTAACGCAATACACGTTTGCCACATTCACTTTTTATGCTTGTATAGGTCTCGGTAAGGTCTCGGTGAAGACCGCTGTGAGGTGTGTTACAAAATAAGTGGGGTTGAAAATGGGGTAGTTTGAGGAAAAAACGGGGTACTTTTCGGGAAAAGTACCCCCTCTTTTTGGTGAAAAAAGATTAAAATTGGGGAGTTAGAGGAGGTTATCTAATTATTATATATATATATATAATAATTTAATATATGTGGGTGGGGTTGCTCATTTCTTATGTAACAAATGCAACAAATGTAACATGTGTATTTTGTCGCATTTTGTCCCGCAGATTGTCGCAAAATGTTCCGTTATATGTCCTGCAAAAGCCGTACCTTTGCACCGAATTTCAAAGCGCGATGAAATCGAATCAACTAATCAACTAATTAACTTATCAACTTATCAACTAAAAATCATGGAATTTGTAGGAATAATTGTTGCCGTGAGCAACTTGGAAGAAAAGCAGGGTACTACGCAGCCCAACAATCAGGCATCTATGCAGTGTTACCGCGATGTAGTCGTTCAGACGCAGGAGGAGTTTCCGAAAGGTATCTGCGCGACGCTGAAGGGCGACTCGGCGAGGAACTTCACGCTGCCGGAGGGCACGAAAGTGCGGGTGTTCTTCGAGCCCCGCGTGAATCAGTCGAAGCAGAGCGGCAAATGGTTCACCTCCTGCCACGCTTGGCGGATAGACTTTGCCGGCTAACCACTTTGCAACATGTAATTCTCGTGTAATTATTCGTATAATTTTATGCCTCCATTAAAGCCCATTAAAAGTTCATTAAAAGGCAATAGTTTATGTTTCATATTTTCTTTTGCTTGTATATTATTTTCCTTTGCGGCTTGAAGCCGAGTCCTCCTCCCGCCCCCTGACCCCCTCCCCCCCCCTCTGCGAGGGAGGCGGGGGAGCCGGAGCAACTTTCGTCTATGAAGGTTTTAATGGTTCTTTAATGGACTTTAACGGAGAAACACAGCGAGAAATTAATGATTAATTATACGAGAATTACATGTTAAAGAAAAAAAACAATCATTACATGTTAAGAAAAACGGTAAGTACACCTAAAAAGTTCTATGACAATTACATGTTAAGACAAAAAAATCACGAAAAAATTTGCATATTCGGAAAAAAAGTTGTATCTTTGCACGGTATTTGGAATAAACGAAAATTTTATTGTACTATGAAGACTATAAAAACCCTGTTTTTGGCAATAGCCATGCTGTTTGGAGCAGCAGTGAGCACTCGCGCCGAGTTACCGAACGTTCGTCTGCAAGACATCAACGGCAAGACGGTGCAGACCGGCACTATCAGCAACGGCGGTAAGCCCGTAATCATCTCCTTCTGGGCAACGTGGTGCAAGCCCTGTCTGCGCGAGTTGAAAGCGATTCACGAGGTCTATGCCGACTGGCAGGACGAGACAGGCGTGAAAATGATTATCGTCTCCATTGACCAAGCCCAAGACGCCAACAAGGTGAAGCCGCTGGTGGATGGTTTCGGCTGGGAGTACGAGGTGCTGCTCGACCCTAACGGAGACTTCAAACGTGCGATGAACGTACAGAACGTGCCGCACCTCTTTATCCTTGACGGCAAAGGCAAAGTCGTCTATAACCACACCGGCTATACCGACGGCGGAGAGACGGAAATCTACGAAATCATCAGCGGGTTGTAGGCTAATTAAGAATTATGAGGGTATTGCCAATGCGTTTTTCGACCTACCTATTTGCTTTTGTCGGGCTGCTGATGCTGCCGATGGGCGTCTATGCGCAGAAAGACACCGTGTATGTTACGGGCGGTCTGCAGCATGAGAGCCTGTTCCCCACGGTGAATGTGGACAACGACCGCACCACGCCGAAAGCCGACTGGGCGAAGATAGACCACCTGAGCAATACCTACCTCGACCTCGGCGTGCGCTACGAGCACAACGGCGACAACAAAGCGGGCTTTCAGGGCGTGGAGGTGATGCTCCGCGGCGAACTAACCCAATGGCCGCTGCTGGGCTATGATGCCGACTTCGGAGGCTACGGGTTGAGCCACCTGCATGTGGCGCTGCCTTTCCAATGGGGGCGTGTTACGGTGGGCGATGTGTATGGGCAGTTTGGTTCGGGCTTTGTGCTTCGGCTTTACGAAGACCGTTCGCTCGGCATAGACAATGCGCTTCGTGGTGGCAAAATAGAGTTTGCCCCCTATAAGGGTATCTACGCCACCGTCATCGGCGGCAAGCAGCGGCGCTATTGGAACTGCTACACCGACGGCGCGGGCGGGTGGAACTACACGCAGGATGCTACCGTTGGCGGCAACGTAGAATTAGGCATCCACGAGTGGTCGCAAGCCATGCAAGACGCAGGCGCGAACTTAACCATCGGAGGCAGTTATGTCAGCAAGTACCAACGTTTCGATACCATCATCACCACCGTTGGCAACCAACCCTACATGTACAACCTGCCCGAGTGGGTAGGCGCGGGAGATGTGCGGGCGCAGTTGCAGATGAAAGGCTGGAATGCGCTCATCGAATATGCATACAAAGCCAACGACCCCACCATCGTTAACAACTTTTCTTACAAGCACGGCGAAGCGCTCTTGCTCTCGCTCAGTTATTCGCAGAAAGGTATGTCAGTCATCCTTCAAGCCAAGCGCTCGGAAAATATGTCGTTTCGCTCCGACCGCAAGGTGAATAACCTGTCGGGCATGCTCAACCACATGCCACCTTTCGCCAACCAGCATACCTACGCCCTCGCCTCGCTCTACCCCTATGCCACCGAAGCGATGGGCAACGAGTGGGCTTTCCAAGGTGAAGTGCGCTACACATGGAAACGAGGTACACCCATGGGCGGCAAATACGGCACTACGCTCAAGCTCAACGCATCGCATATCCGCGGGCTCAGCGATGAACGTATCCTCTCGGATGATGCCTCGTGGTGGGGTATCGGCAAGGAGACCTACTACACCGATGTCAACCTCGAACTGAACAAGAAAATCAACAAGCAGTGGTATCTCGGCGCCATGCTGATGTATCAAGGCTACAACAAGAAAATCGTGGAGGGACACGGCGACATGATTCATGCCGGCATCGCCGTGGTGGAAGCCAAATATGCGGTGAATAAGAACATCCAGATGCGGGCGGAGGTGCAGTATCTCTACACCCAACAAGACCTCGGGCAGTGGTTCTTCGCGCTCTATGAGATAAGCCTTTGGAAGCAACTCATGCTCTCCGCGCAATACCAGTACAACATCGGTCCTTTCAAAGAAGATGATGAGAATAAGCCTAAAGACCGACACTTCTACACCGTAGCAGTCACATGGCAACGCAAAGCCCATCGCCTGATGGCAGGCTACACCAAGACCCGCGAGGGCTTTAGCTGCTCCGGAGGTCTCTGCCGCTACGTACCCAAGCAAGAAGGCGTTAACATTACCTACAACTTCTCATGGTAGTTTTTTAATTATGAATTAAGAATTATGAATTATGAGGGCGCATGCTCTGAATACTCTGATAATTCTGAATACTCCGATTACTCCGATAACGCCGACTACTCCGATAAATCGTAAATCGTAAATACGTAAATCGTAAATCCCAATGATATCTTCTACTCAACTACATATTCCCTTTTTCTCCCTCTGTTTGGCAGTAGTTCTCGGCATGGCGGCATGTCAGGTCATCCCAGAGAATGACCGCCTGATCCCCGTGGAAAGCAGCGAAAGTGCCAAAACATGCTTGCTGATTGACTTCTCCGGCTGGAGATGTATCAACTGCCCCAATGCCGCAGAAGAAGCCCACAAACTACTGGAGCAGTATGGCGACCAACTGATAGTGATGGAGGCGCACCCCGCCACCAACAGCCTTACCAAACCGCCTTCCAAATATCCCGAGTACGACTATACCTGCCCTGCGGCAGACTCCCTATATATAGCACTGGGCGGCACAGGCACCACGCCCCTTCCTGTCGGCTCTGTTGATATGGCGCCGTTCAACAACGGTTCCGGAAGCGGAGCCTACTTGAAAACACCCGACCAATGGGGAGCAATGGTCTATTCGTCGCTGAAAAACGAATGCCAAGTAGAAATACGTCTCCATAGAAATGAGAAAAAAGAGATAATTTGCCAACTGAACAACAAGTCGGAGCAAGAATTGGCATGCTCTTTGTGTATGTGGCTAACGGAGGACAATATAGTTAGTGCACAATACTTCCCTGATAGTACCACCACCCAATATGTGCGCAACCATCTGTTGCGCGACGCCATACTGCCTACCGGCGGGACAGCACTGGTCTTGGCACCGCTGCAACAAACAGAGAAAATCGTTGCTTATACCCTGCCCGAAAAAGTAGTACCTGAGAACTGTCATATCGTAGCCGCAGTCTATACCGACGGTGAAATCATACAAGCAGCACAAATCGCTGCCGATACAAAAAAGTAACATTATAAAAACAAACAGATATGAAAAAAGTCTTTACATCTATTCTTTGCCTATCCTTGGTTTTTTCCGCTCAAGCAGCGTTGCACTTGTCCTATTTTAATGAAAACGGAGACGAGATAGAAGTAACCAAAGACACGACTATCAACTACACAGCCTACGAAGATAATTTTGGCGATGTTAGCATGCAACTCAATGGAAACATCTCCTCTGATGAATCAAAAGATTTCGTAGTGGTCTTGACTCGTTCAACAAAGGGCATTAAAGATGAATTGTGCTTGAATCAGTGCATACCGGGCGATGGAGAACTTATGCAGACAATGAACTTCCCTTCTTTGCCGGGTATGCTTACCAAGTCATGGTATGCCCATTATGAACCCGCAGAAGAAGGCACGGTAACCATCGCATACGAGTTCAGAGACAAGGTCAATCCTGCTATTACGCTGACCGTTAATTATATCTATAGTCTGACGGCAACGGAGCAGGTAAAGGAAGATACCTCCGTCAAGGGAATCTACACCATCCTCGGGCAGCGCGTAGCGGCTACAAGCATAGACGAGTTGCCCAAAGGTATCTATATCGTCAATGGTAAAAAAGTAGTTCACCAATAAATATCCCCACCCCATGAAGAAGTTTATCCTTGCTTGTACGCTGATTGCCACTGCGCTGTGTGCCGCCACGGCTGCCGATGTCCCTGCGTCTTTCCCGCGCAAGTTCCTGCTGGAGCAGTTCACTGCACAGAGTTGTGGCAACTGCCCTTACGGCATGCTCTGCATTGCAGAGGCAATGGCGCAAGATTCCGGACAATATATTTGGGTAGCGCACCACTACGGTTTTGCTTCCGATGAGTACACCATCAGCGAGAGCAGAAACATCTGCAATTTGTTGGGAATCCAAAGTGCTCCTATTGTTTCCCTCAATCGCAATAAGCAGAACGTTGGCGGAGTGAAGCAACTGACTTTTCACCCTGCTTATCTTCCTTCCGATGAGATAGAGATAGCGGATTCCCTTACGTCTCCCGTCTCGGTGATTATCAATCACACCTATGACCCCGAAACGCGCACCGTCAATCTGACAGTCAGCGGACAAGTGGCTGATACGACCATCAAAACGCTCAAACTCTCCGCACTCATCAAGGAGAATGCCCTTGTCGGCACCCAAACAGATTACGACTTTACTTGGGGTAGTGGTAGTACTAAACAGTGGCGCGAATATATGCACATGGCCACTGCACGAGACTTCTTCTCACCTGCGTTGGGAGATGAAATCAAGGTGGAGAACCAATCCTACAGCAAGTCCTATACGATGACTGTTCCCACCAACTGGGTGGATACCAGCTGCACCATCGTGGCATACGTTACGAAAAGCAGCAATGCACCGGTATTAAATGCCGAACAGGCGCCGCTTGTGGAAGGTACCCGAGGCGGTGAGCAGTTCAAGCCCTACGGCATTACCCAAGACGCAAAACCAAAATCAACCATCCTATTCGCTGACCTCGCCTTGTCCAAGGTGGCGGACAACATCATGCAAGTGATTTTGGTCTCCAACCAAAATGTACGCCCCGATAACAGCGGCTTCGCTTATGGCACTTGCAAGCCCGTGGGATTGCTCTATGTGGTTACAACCGACAACCAACTGAAGCCGGGTACCTACTCTATTTTGGACGATTACTCTGCCAACTCGGTAATTGCCGGTTTCCGAGTAGATGAAGCAGGCTCGCTCAGCGGTTCCCTGCTCATCTATTCCCCCACTTCCTATATCCAAGCGGGACAAATCTTCCCCGCAGCGATGTGGAGACTACTCTCCGGTACACTCACTGTAACCGAAGAAGGCAACGTTATTATCAAAGCCAACACATGCTACGGCACGGAGATAGAAGGTACATATAGTGCAACGACGGCGCTCGACAATATCTCGCAATCGCCTGCTAATCAAACTATCTACAACATGCTGGGCATACCTATGGGCGACAACTTGCAAGACCTACCGCAAGGTGTGTATATCCAAAACGGGAAAGTGGTTATCAAACAATAAACCAACAAACAAATAAACTTATCAACTAATATACTAAAATTTTAGGGTATGAAAAAGTTATTTACTTCTGTGCTGCTGCTCGCAGCCGTATTCTCTGCCACAATGGCAGAGGGAACTACGTATCCGCGTAAGTTCTTGATTGAGCACTTCACCACTGAGAAGTGCGGCTACTGCCCCTACGGTATGTACTCTATTGTTGAGGGTATCAAAGGGCAAGAAGACCAATATATCTGGGTGAGCCATCACTACGGATATGGTACTGACCCCTACACAATCACGGAGAACGGTACTATCGGCAACAAGTTAGGTGTCAGCGGCGCACCCAATATGTGCCTCAACCGCACCATACAAAATGGGCAAACGACATTGTGCTTCCACCCGGGATATTTTCCTGAGATGACTATCACCGACTCGAAAGAGGCCATCGCTTCTGTGAATATCGGCCGCACCTACGACCCCGAGACGCGTGCACTCAAAGTGAAAGTGAGCGGCGAGGTAGGTACCACCGAATTAACCGAAGTGCGTCTCTCTATCCTTATTAAAGAGAACGGACTGGTAGGGAAACAAGCAGACTACTATTGGACTTGGACCGGCGAGTGGTCGGAGTTCATGCATACCAAAGTAGTACGCTGCATGCTCACCGCTGCATTGGGCGACAAAGTAACGGTAACAGACCAAGCCTACTCCTTGGAGAAAGAATATACAATACCTGCTGAATGGGTGGATACCAACTGCGTAGTGGTAGCCTACATCACCAACAAGAACTATAAGCCTATCATCAATGCCGAGCAAGTAGCATTGGTAGAAGGAACCACAGGCGGCGAAGAGATAGAGCCTCATGGTATCAAGGAAGATGTGGCGGATTCTTATCCCGAGTCCGGAGCACCTATCAAGGACATCACCTTCTCTTCCGTGGCTACGCAGACTGTAGGCGATACGCTCTGCGTGCAGATGATTGGCGATAACTCCGTCTCTGCAGGGGGTAAGAAGTGCAAACCGGTACTCCTTCTGTATATTGTTGGCGCAGACCAACTCACAGCCAACACCACCTACACGGTTGAGGAAAATGGCGGCAATGGCACCATCATCCCCGGCGCGCGCGATGATGAGAATATGGCGCTTGTCGGCTCGCTGCTGACATACTGCACAAGCACATCCATCAACATCGGCAACCTCCAACCGCAGAAGTATTGGATGCTCAGGTCGGGAACCCTGATGGTGGACGCAGAAGGTAACATCACGCTGGATGCAGTATCGGCAAACGGTTCTGCACTGACTGGCACCTACAACATCGCAACCGATATTGACGAAGTGTCGCTCGTGAAGAAAGCGATGAAGCAGATAAGAGACGGACAAGTTATCTTGGTTAATCCCGCAGGCGAAGAGTACAATATCCTCGGCACACGCATTAACTAATCGTCTCATTTCATAATCTTCCAAGAATGTCTGACAAAGCAGTTATCCATATTCAATAACGCTTTGTTGGACATTCTTGCTTTTCTTAACGAACATTTTCAGGCAACAATGGGACAACAACACATCCTTATCGTGGACGACGAAGAAGATATCTGTCAGATTCTCTCTTACAGCCTCCAAGCCGCCGGCTACCAAACTTCCGTAGCCCACTCCGCTGAGGAGGCGCTTGCCCTCATTGAGCAATATGCTCCCGACCTGCTCCTGCTCGATATCATGATGGACGGCTTGTCGGGTACCGACTTGGCGAAACTGCTTCAAGAACGCGGTTTGCTCACTTTCCCCATCATCTTCCTCACGGCTCTCACAAGCGAGTCGGATGTGCTCAAAGGCTTCCAACTCGGTGCAGATGATTATATCACCAAGCCTTTTCACCTCACCGAAGTACTTGCCCGCGTGAAAGCCATCTTGCGCCGCACCAACAAAGAACATCCCCACACCACTACCCCACTCCCCAATACCTCTTCCCTCATCACCTACGAGGAAATCACTATCAACCTCTCCGACAAAACACTCACCATCCACGGCGAAAACATCCCCGCTACGCGCAAAGAACTCGAACTGCTTTCGTTCTTGCTTCAGCACCCCGCGCAGATGTTCAGCCGCCAACAACTCCTTGACGCTGTTTGGAAAGGCGAAAGTTATGTCTTGGAGCGCACCGTGGATGTACATATCACCCACCTACGCAAAAAACTCGGCACCTATGCCGACCGCTTGCAGACAAAATCCGGCTACGGCTATATCTGGCGAGCATAAAAAACTTGAAACTACTAAATCACAATACACCCATGACCTCAACCATCCTTATTACCATTGCCGTTGCGTTGGCGTTAGGTATTCTTCTCTTCATCGTCTATCGCCAATGGACAGAGCATCGCGTGATGAAAGCGCGTGAGCAACAGCGCTTGGAACTGACGCAGAACATCTCCCACGAGTTGAAAACGCCTGTGGCGAGCATCCTCGGTGCGCTGGAGACAATTCTTCTTCACCCCGAAATGAAGCCCACAGAGCAGCATGAGTTTCTGGAGCGCGCCTATCAGCAGGCAGGGCGCTTGAGCAACCTTGTAGAGGATATTGCCATGCTCAACAAACTGGAACTCAAAGAGCAACTCTACGACCGCTTGGAGGTAGAACTCTCATCGGTGGTGAAAAATGTAGTGGAAGATGTGGCTTCGCGAGCGAAAGAACTCAACGCTACTATCTCCTACGACGTGCCCGCGCATATCATCATCTCCGGCAACTACACCCTGCTCTACTCCATCTTCCGCAATATCGTGGATAACTCGCTCACGCACGTCGGTAAAGGCGTACATATCAATATTGAATGCACGAGCCAAGCCCCCAGTTACATCTACTTCTCGATTTACGATGACGGTCCCGGAGTGCCTTCTGAGACCTTGCCTCACCTTTTTGAGCGTTTCTACCGCGTGGACAAAGGACGCAGCCGCAAGTTAGGCGGCACCGGCTTAGGGCTCTCTATCGTGAAGCATGCCGTACAATTCCATGGCGGCACCATCACTGCCCTCAACCGTCCCAACGGCGGCTTGGAGTTCCAATTCTCTCTCGCTCGGCACATTGGCGAGAAACTATAATCTTAAAGGAGGGTGCCGACTCGCGATAGACCCGCGATAGACCCGCGAAAAATTCTTGTGCCGTTTTCTTGAATTAGGAACGGAAAAGGGAGCAGAGAAACGCACTTAAACAAATAAGACAGCAAGTGTTTTGCTGTCTTATTTGTTGTTTATCGTTGAAGTTGTGCTTTTATTTGCAGAATGCTTTGCCGCAGTACGGGGTCATACGACAACTGGTCTTTCACCGTATTCACCGAGTGGAGCACCGTAGCATGCGTGCGTTTTCCCATGTAGGCTCCGATTTCGTTGAGCGAATGGTCGGTTAGTTCTTTGCTGAGATAGATAGCGATGTGGCGTGCCATCATAATCTCCTTCGCACGGTTGGCAGAAAGGATGGACTTCTCGGGGATATTGCAATGCTCGGAAACAGCGCCGAGGATATCGGGCAAGTCTATGGTTTTCTCATGTATCTCCACGATACGGGAAACGACTTGCTCTGCCAGCGCGAGGTCAATCTCGCGATCGGTCAGCGTAGCGTGCGCAAGCAGGCTGGCAAGGATGCCCTCGAGGTCGCGCACAGACTCGCGCACGTTGTTGGCAATAAAGTCTATCACTTCTTCGCTCAGTTGAATACCGTCGCGGTGCATCTTGCTGAGCAGGATAGCACGGCGCAGCGCATAGTCGGGGCGCGTGATTTCCGCCGAGAGTCCCCACTTGAAGCGAGTGAGCAGTCGGTCTTCAATATCGCGCAACTCCACAGGCGCACGGTCGGAGGTGAATATCAACTGCTTGTGGGCTTGCTGCAGGTAGTTGAAGATATGGAAGAAAGTGTCTTGCGTGCCTTTCAAGCCTGCGAAATACTGTATGTCGTCCACGATAAGGACATCCACCGACTGGTAGAAATTGAGGAAGTCGGGTATGCGGTTGGTGTTGCGCGCGTCTTGGAACTGCAACTTAAAGGTGTTGGCAGATACATAGAGTACACGCGCGTGAGGATTCGCCAACAAGGCTTGGTTACCGATGGCGTTGGCGAGGTGGGTCTTCCCTACTCCGCTGCCGCCGTAGATAAAGAGCGGATTGAAAGCGGTGTAGCCCGGCTGGCGAGCCGCCGTCATGCCGGCAGTGCGCGCCAACTTATTGGTCTCGCCTGCAATGAAGTTCTCAAAGGTGTAGCCCTGATTGAGTTGGGTATCGAAATCGTTAACAGGCTTAACGGGCTGATAGTTGACCTCGGGAGTGTGCTCTTTGCGCAACGACTCGATGGAGGCTCCCGTGGAGGGAATGGTGCTCCCCGCGCCGGAAGTGGAGTCGATAAGCACACGATACTCCAACTGCGTGCCATGACCGAAGACGCGGAAGATAGTCGCCGACAAGAGTTCGATATAGTTCTCCTCTATATATTCCGCGATAAACTGCGACTTCACTTGCAAGACCAAAGTGTTGTCGGCATATTGCAAAGGCACGACGGGCGCGAACCATGTTTGGAAGGCGCTGGGCGTGAGGTTGTCTGAAAGGATGTTCAGACACTGTTTCCACAATATGCTAAGTTGGTCAGACACTTATTTTAATCAAGAATTAAGAATTATGAATTAAGAGAGTATGCATATCTTCTCTTCTGCTTTCGTTTTTTCGCGAAAGTGATTGCAAAGGTACTGCTTTTTTTCGACATAAAAAAATCAATTATTTTGCGTTTTTTCTTGCAAATATGTAAGTTTCGGGTTTTCAATAGGTTACGCCTTGTTTATTGAAAACCAATGTATTACATATTTTATGAACATTTAAGGCGTTGATTATTAGTTAGTTTCAAACCTGCAAATAAAAGGGCACTTTTCTGTAAAAAAACTCTCTAACTCGCTTGTATCGTGCAAGTTAGAGAGATAATGAAAAAGGTAGGAAGATTTATTTCTTTTTCTTTTCTCTTGCACCAAAGAGCGAGAAATGAACATAGCGTTTCGGGTTCGCCTTGAGGTCAACAAGGAGGGAGTCCACAGAGACGACGGCGGAGTCGATATGGTTGTAGAGTCCCTTGTCGTTGAGCAGCATGCCCACAGTGCCGTTCGGCGAGCGCAAGTCAGCGATGAGGTAGTTGACATTGTTGATAGCCGTATCCACACGGGCGACGGTCGCTTTGAGGTTTGCGTCCTTGACATCCGCCACCACCTGCTGCAGGTCAGACATGGTGGTATCCAACTTGGTAATCACGGATGGCACTTGGTTATTCATCACGTTTTTAAGTTGTTTGGAAGAGGTCTGCAAGTCTGCCACCGCCAAGTCAGCATTGGCAAGGATGGACTCGATATGGTTGTTGTCGAGTTGTGCTTGCAGTTGCCCAACGAGGGTGTCCAGTGAAGCGAGTGTGTTGCTCAGCGGCTGTATCACCGACTCCTGCAAGCCGTCAAGCAACCCGGGGACAATGGTCGTTGGGATGGTAGCGCCTGTCGGGATGTAGGCGAGTTCTTCTTGCGGAGCCTCCCCCATCGTGGGCAGGATAAGTTCGATAGCCATGCCGCCCATGATACCATCGGAGACGAGTGCCATGCGGGTACCTTCGGGCAGATTGATGTTGCGCTTGATGGAGATGTCCACCGTGAAGGAAGAGTCGCGGGTGAAGTCGTAATCAATGTTATCCACCTGCCCGACCTTATAGCCGCGGATATACACGGGCGCTTGCAGTTCCAGCCCGTGGATATTGGTATAGACTCCGTGGAAGGAATGGATAGAGGAGAAGATATTGACTCCTTTCAGATAGTTGAATCCAAAGAAAAGCAGGAAGATACATACCACGGCGAGTATGCCCACTTTGATTTCTCGAGCGTATTTCAGTTTCATAGTTGTATGTTGTTAAATGTTCTTGTTATGTTGCCTTGATGTATCGCGGCTTATTACGGCAGTTTGATAATCCATGCGTCGGGGATATCTTTCTTCACCGCAGGGAGGTGTTGCGCTACCGAATCGCGGCTGGCAGAGGGGTAGCAATAGTATTTGTAGTAGTTGTTTTGCTGGAAGTACTGCGCGTCTATGCCTTTCAACTTGGGGTCGTTCTTCGGGAGTTTCTCTTTGGAAGCATAGATTTGGATAGCATAACGCGGGGCGTTATCGGAATTTTCGGAGGTTTCGGAGCCCTGCACCGTTGTTGTTTTTTGCTTGCGGTAGAAGGTGTCGAAAGCATTGTAGAGCGATTGCGCCATTTCGTTCTTTCCCTTTTGGGAGGCGAGGTATTTCTCCTCCTCGGGGTTGGAGATAAAGCCCATCTCCAGCAGTATGGACGGGCAAGCCGACTTGAGCAGTACCCAGAATGCCGCCTGTCGCACGCCGCGCTCCTCACGATGCAGGTTCTCTACGAACTGGCGCTGCACAAGGGTGGCAAAGTTTAGCGACTGGTCCATATAAGCATTCTGCATTAGTTCGAACATGATGTAGGAATCAATGGAGTTGGGGTCGAAGCCTTGGTATGCCGTTTGGTAGTCTGACTCCAACTTGATGACGGCATTCTCGCGCATGGCGACATCGAGGTTCTGGTCCATCTTGTCGGTGCCGAGGATAAAGGTCTCTACACCCTTTGCCGCCTTGGTCTCCGCGGAGTTGGTATGAATGCAGATGAATAGGTCGGCTTTGTTCTGATTGACGATGTCTGCACGATTCTGCAGGGGGAGAAAAACGTCCGTGGAGCGTGTGTAAACGAGATTTACTTCGGGAAAGTTCTCCTTGATGAGTTGCCCTGTGAGCAACGCCACATCGAGGTTGAGGTTCTTCTCGTAGGCGATTTTGCCTACTGCACCCGCATCTTTCCCGCCGTGTCCGGCGTCAATCACCACGGTGAAAGGCTTGTCCGCCTTCTCTGTTTTCTCCGCCCGCGCGAGGACCGGCGAAAGCCCAAAGCACAAGCATGCGAGCGCGCGTATAAAAGGAAAAGAATTGAACTTCATATAGGGGACGTTACACAAAACACGCTGCAAAGGTACGAAAAAAAAATGACATACACAAGGTCATGGATGATTTTTTGCAAACTGTACTATCGAACTCACGTTATGGTTACGATATTTTCGCATATTCTTGCGCAAAAACGTAACCATATAAAGAATAGTATTTCTTCTGCGCTTTGAAGGCGGCTTCCAAAATAGCTTTCTGCTCGGGGTCTGCGAGAGCAGCTTTGGTATTGGTGCGTGCGGTCTTGAACTTGGCTTGTGCCGCCAGTTGGGCTGCGGTGGGTTCTTTGGTAGATGGGTTACAGATCTTTCCGCTAAACACTTTCCCGTTCTTACGGAAGAAATACATGTCAGAGTGACCACAGATTTTACCGCTCATGGACTCTACCAGTCCCATAGGTTTGATATGACTCATTGCTTTTCGGCGTTATTTAGTCTCGTGCCGTGCGAGGGGATAATAGGATTAAACAAATAATTTGTGGTGCTCCTTTCGAAGGAAGCGTTTTCACCTATTAAGGGGGTGCCGAATTTTCGGCGTTTGGGGAGAAATAAACGAAAAAACGCCTATTGAGAGCCAATAGACGCATTATAAAGAAAACGGAATGCACTGTTATTCAGCACATTCCGAAGAAAATGAAAAATATTTGATTTTTTTATTTACCGCCGAATGACCCGCCGATTTTGCGGCAAAGTTCGTCCAATTCGGCGGTATCAGTAGCAGCCGGATCGAGGATATCAATGAGCCGTTCGATAGTGGGCTGTGATGTCTTGGGATTATGCTGATTGCGCATATCCTCAAAATAATTGCCTCGTCGGTCGGAGAAGTGGTTTTGGGTGATTGTCCAGATGGTCAGGCTCTGCGGTATCTCAATCAAATTGCGCTCTTTGAGCCGCTTGATGAAATAGTACAAGTCCTGTTTAGAGCCGCACCATGTAAGTACCACATTGGATAGTTCTCCGTTAAAGAGTGCGTAGAAATCGTCCGGCTTCGTTTCGGGTTCGAGATAGGATTTAGTATGGTGATGTTCTTTGGTGAGGAACTGGAACAACAAAGGCAAGCGTCTGCTGTCTTCCGGCCGTGCGTTGTTATACCGATATATGAATGTGCGTGTTTCCAGGAAATGATGTGCGTTTGGACGCTTGGAAGGATGGGCGGTGGTGGATTTAGCTGATGGCATGACATCCTCCACGTCTGTTAGAGGGAGGTGTGTGCGAAATTGCTGCGGAGCATGGTTATATACATTGTCCGCATGAAGGATCTGGGTTTCTATATGCTGTTCAGCGATGTAGTTTCCGGCTACATATATGTTGCGTTGTTGTTCCATAGTGGTAGTTGTGTTTGGTCAGTTGTATTCAGTTTGCGGCGAGACGAGCGATAGGTCTTAGGGAATTGGTATTGTGTACGGACGTTCTGCGTTTCGATATATTGGTCGGTGATGATATTTGGACGCGAACGGAGTTGTTCGTTCTCGGCTTGGAGTTTAGCCACTTGTTCTTTGAGAGCGGCAATCTCTTCTGCTTGCTCTTTTGTTAAAATATGCTCACGGGCAAGCGCAATGCGCAACTGCTCCTTACCAGCGAGCACTTGCTGCATTTCTTTTTGATGTCCTTCTATCAGTTCATCTTGCTGTTTGGAGAAATCAAGTAAAGCTTCTATGTTATGTTCATCGGTTTCCACTAATTATTCATCGTTTTCCTCTGCCGTTCGCGTACGTACGCGGGCAATCATTTTATAACACTCGCCGCCAATAGCGCCATCGTACTTATCGCAGCGGACAAGATCAAAGATGATGGTATTCTTGGTATAATCAAACTCCATGTGGTCATAGAGTTGTTTGGTGTTGATGTAATAGTAAGCTCCGGATTTGCGCACAGCGAAGGCGCGGTCATTGGTATCCGCCTCAACAACCGCCATGTAGAGCACATGTTTCTCTTGCGTGTCGGGCGCAAGAACGACTGCTTTGTTTTCGTCGATTTTGAGCTGCTCAATGGCATCTGTATTAAATCCGGTTTTACCAGTTTGTTGAATTGTAGCCTTAGGTTTAAGACTATAATCTTTAGCATTTATAACTTCACCAATCATTTTATTTTTGATTTATTTTCGATTTCTTTTTCAATATTCTGCGCAAAATTACAACAAATTTTTGAATTGAGCAAATTTTCTTGAAGAAAAATGCACAAGAATATGCAATTTTCTTGCGAATGGTGTGAGGAAATAATAAATCGCCCGTTACTCGCGGACGATTTTAGGGGCTTTGGATATATGGAGGATAATTAATGTGAACTCGAAATAAGATACATATACATTGAAACAACGATGACTCTTTTATTTCAACAAAAATTTCCAAAAATTGTTCGGAACTTGTCCCGACCTGTCGGGATATGTTTTCTTTAACGTATAATTAACATGTAATCCCGACAAGTTCCCGACATGTCGGGATAAACATAGATGCAAGCATTAACATGTAATCCCGACAAGTTCCCGACATGTCGGGATAAACATAGATGCAAGCATTCACCATAAATTCATTACCAAACTTGTCCCGACCTGTCCCCGACCATCCCCGATAAATCGGGATGCAAGCATCGGGGTAAACAGGGAAAAACAATTTTGTCTTTGATGGCTGAGAATAGTTTGCTTATATCGAACTCACGTTACTTTAAATAATATTTTTAATAAATTTGCACTATCCCGCAAATTTTTGGAGCCGAAACATGCACTATCCCCAAAATGTTTCGAGGCAAGAGCTTCACTGAGCGTAAAATTGGTAGGAACGAAATATACTCTGAGCGTAAGATTTACATCATGTCCCTTTGTTGGATGGCATCCAACCTAATGAACGATGTTTTGAACCCGAATTAAATTCGGGGCTAATGGACGAAGAAAAAATAGAGGCGTATAGGTCATTTTGCAGTCTGAAATCTTTGTAATATTATGAATTATAGCC
>JBJECJ010000013.1:0-20061 GCA_051870955.1 Paludibacteraceae bacterium
CGACCTTGCCGTGATGATGAACCTGCCGGTGACTAAGATTATCGCCACCTGCATGACTCTCGGTCTATTCGTGTCTATCAACCAACGTCTCGACGCCGAGACCATCAACATCGTAGCGGAAGAGTTCGGCTTCACCACCGAGTACGTATCCGCGCACGTGGTGGACGAAATCAACGCCGATGAGCAGATTAACGAGGAGGATATCGAGCCTCGCTGCCCGATTGTAACGGTGATGGGACACGTGGACCACGGTAAGACCTCGCTGCTTGACCATATCCGCAACACCAACGTGATTGCCGGAGAGGCGGGCGGTATCACCCAGCACATCGGTGCCTACAACGTGAAACTGAAGAACGGTCAGCATATCACCTTCCTCGACACCCCGGGACACGAGGCGTTCACCGCCATGCGTGCCCGCGGCGCGAAAGTAACGGATATCGCCATCATCATCGTGGCAGCCGACGACGCCGTCATGCCGCAGACCATCGAGGCGATTAACCACGCGCAGGCAGCCGGCGTGCCGATGATTTTCGCCATCAACAAATGCGATAAGCCGGGCGCCAATCCGGACAAGATACGCGAGCAACTGTCGAACATGAACATCCTCGTGGAAGACTGGGGCGGCAAGTACCAGTGCCAAGAGATTAGTGCGAAGAAAGGCGACGGCGTGTTCGAGTTGCTGGAGAAAGTGCTGCTGGAGGCGGAGATGCTCGACCTGAAAGCGAATCCCAAGCGTCGCGCGAAAGGTAGTATCATCGAGTCGTCGCTCGACAAAGGGCGCGGCTATGTGGCTACCCTACTCGTCTCGGACGGCACGCTCCACATGGGCGATATCGTGCTCGCCGGTACCTACCACGGCAAGATAAAAGCGATGTTCAACGAGCGCGGACAGCGTATCAAGGAGGTGCTACCTGGCGAGCCTTGTACCATCCTCGGTCTGAACGGTGCCCCGCAGGCGGGCGATGAGTTCAACGTGATGCCGACCGAGCAGGAAGCACGCGAGATTGCCAACAAGCGCGAGCAACTGCAGCGTGAACAATCTATCCGCACGAAGAAACACGTGGGCTTGGAGGAGATTGGACGCCGCTTGGCTATTGGTGACTTCAAGGAACTGAATATCATCATCAAGGGTGATGTGGACGGTTCGGTAGAGGCGCTGAAAGACTCGCTCTTGAAACTCTCGACGGAGAACATCCAAGTGAACGTGATTCACGGTGCCGTGGGTGCCATCTCAGACAGCGACGTGCTGCTGGCAGCCGCTTCGGATGCCATCATCGTCGGCTTCAACGTGCGTCCGACTGGTACTGCGCGCAAGATGGCAGAATCGGAGGAAGTGGATATCCGTATCTACTCGATTATCTACGATGCCATCGAGGAAATCAAAGCCGCTATGGAGGGTATGCTCTCGCCGGAAATCAAGGAGGAGGTTACCGCCACGCTGGAGGTATTGCAGACCTTCCACATCTCCAAAGTAGGCACCATCGCGGGCTGTATCGTGCGCGAAGGAAAGGTCAAGAGAGGCAACAAATGCCGTGTCATTCGCGACGGTATCGTGATTCAGACCAGCGAGTTATCCTCGCTCAAGCACGGCAAAGACGACATCAAGGAAGCCGGCGTGAACACGGAGTGCGGTCTGAGCATCAAGTCATTCAACGATGTGATAGAAGGCGACTTGATTGAGACCTTCGAACAGGTGGAAGTAGCTAAGACGCTTTGATACACCTCTCAATCATTGCACTTCCACAACATACAGTGATTCCAAAAATCGGAGCAGACCTTTCGTCTGCTCCGATTTTCTTTTCCCCACCTGTCCATGTTTTGGTTATTTAACAGGAATAGCATATTTGTACATTTTTGGAAATTTTTGTTGAAATAAAAGAACCATCGTCGATTCGATGTATTAGAGAATTCACGTTAATTCTAACAGACTTACCCCGCGTTTTCCACTTTTTTACAAACATTTTTAATTTTTTTGTCAATAAAGTTTCCTTTTTCAGAATTTTTTCGTAACTTTGCAGTCCATTGGGTATATTGTGCATTCGGTCGACCCTATATGCGATACCTATCCCCCTACACATGCGTTAGAAGACCACAACTAAGCAGCATGGTTGATGACGTAAAAACGACTAAGCGAGCAATAACAATGAGTAGCCCTTGAAAAGCGAATCTAACTGAATAAAACATTACAACAAACATAATCGCATTAACATTCATAATAAAATACAACCATGATAGACATAGAGAAGATAAAATCCGCTAAGGAGTGGATACTGAAATTAGCAAATGGTGTGAATCCGCTAAACAATGCCACTTTGAATGACACGGAGATCGTGAACGATGTTCATATCTCGCGTTGTTTGTTCTACGTGGCAGAAGTATTAGATAATTTGATGAGGACGCGCACTTTGCATCAAGAAAAGCAATATGATTGCAACTTCTTTTTGTCAAAAGAAGATGCCGGTCGTGTTACTCTTGTGGAACAAACAGGTATCGCCAATTTTACTCGTGGAATTAATAGGGTTATTCCTGAAAGAATGCGTCCTATAAGTACTACGCAAATCTTGCACTGGCTTATCAGTGCGGGCTATCTTGTGGAAGTTTCACTTACCGATCATAAGAAAACTAAGCAAGCTACAGAAAAAGGTAATTTAATAGGAATTAGTAGTGAATGGAGAGAAAGCATAGAAGGTAAGACGTATATCTCTACCTCATACAATCTCGAAGCGCAGAAGTTTATTTTAGCTAACATCAACTTGATGGTAAAGTAAATTCGTTGATTGTCCATGTCTCTGATATACAAAATATTAAGCATCTTCCAGTCGGATAACTCTGATTTCCATGCCTTACCATCTGAGGTTAAAGCTATGATGGACTTCCGTAAGGCAGTGATGTCCTTGCAGGAGAGTGATGCTTATATAGCAAAGTCAGACTACGCGCACCTTCGTGACCAATATGCATCTATCTACGTATTCTTTGAGAACATCCAACGCGCAGGCACAGTTGACTACTATTGCGAGAAAAATGCGGTAGAGAAGCAATACGTTGAGAAATTCTTGAGTGAATATCAAGATCTCTTTGTAAATGGAGAATCCACCCTGATTGCTCAGCATAATGATTTATTCATTCAGCGTCATCTTAAGGATGACAAAACCTATTTGGACAATGTTCTTAATGCCGTAGATCCTAAAATTCGCTTGGACGATGAGCAGCGTCGTGTAGTGCTTTCGGATGAAGATTACACCTTGGTGATAGCTGGAGCAGGTGCCGGTAAAACAACGACCGTATCAGCAAAGGTCAAATATCTGGTGGAGAAAAAAGGTGTTCGCCCTGACCAGATATTGGTTATCTCATTCACCAACAAAGCCGTAGGAGAACTGCGAGACAAAATTAACAAACACTTGAAGATAGCTTGCCCTGTCACGACATTTCACAAAACCGGCTATGCTATCCTTAAGCGCCAAGATGCAGACCGTAAGATGATTGTTGACCAGGGATTTATGTTCAATGTCATCAATAACTATCTAAAGGGCAATATTCTGGAAAATCCGGAGTTGGTGAACAAGTTGATCCTTTTCTTTGGCAGTTATTTTGATGCACCATACGAGGGAGATGAACTGAACGACTTCTTCAATTACATCACAAAGGCCGATTTCTCAACTTTGCGTGGCAATATAGATGAATATGCCGAGCAGATTATTGACAAACGCACCGGTAAATGCGTCAGCATTGTCCACGAGACCTTACGATCGTCACAGGAGGTCCGTATTGCTAACTTTCTTTATCTTAATGGCATAGACTACATATACGAGAAACCATATCCCTTCAATATCCTTCGTTCTCGTAAGCCATATACTCCAGACTTCACTATCACGCAGGGAGGAAGGACCATTTATTTGGAGCATTTTGGTATCACTCAAGATGGTCATAATACCCGCTACAATGACGAACAACTGACCAAGTATAAGCAGGAGGTAAATGATAAAATTATGCTACATCGTAAGCATAAAACGGAACTAATCTATACTTTCTCTGCCTACAACGATGGTCGCGATTTTATCGAACATTTGCGTGAAGAACTGCAAGCACATGACATAGCCCTGAATCCTCGTCCATCGCGCGAGGTATTCGACAAGATTGTCAGCACAGAAGAAAACCGATACATAGCTCGTCTGGTTAAGTTGGTATGCACTTTTATCCAAAATTTCAAGACTAACGGCTATACTATTGAGGATTTCTTCCGCTTTCAATCTACCTCTCACAACGAGCGTACAAAACTGTTTCTCACTATCTGTGAGCAATGCTACCATGAGTACGCTAAACGCTTGAAGGAAAAGCGAGCCATTGACTTTGAGGATATGATTAACGACTCCGCTCGTATCCTACGTGAGGAAGAAGTGAAAGGTAGTCGTTTGGAATTTCAATACATCATCGTAGATGAATATCAGGATATTTCTCGTCAGCGTTTCAATCTTACCAAGGAACTGAGCAAACTATGCGATGCCAAGATAATTGCTGTGGGGGACGATTGGCAGTCTATATATGCTTATGCAGGTTCTGACATCACGCTTTTTACGCAATTTAAGGAGACATTTGGGTATGGTATAGAGCTCCGTATTACGAAGACTTACCGTAATGCGCAAGAGATTATTGACATCGCCGGTGGATTCATCCAGAAGAATAGTTTCCAAATTCGGAAAGCACTAATTTCTCAAAAACATATCACCAATCCAGTCATCATACAAAGCTATACGGAAAATGTAGATAGGAAGAAATATGAAGGGAAGGGTGGTAAATATTTCTTAGTAGGTGAAACCGTGGAGAAGATTATGAAGGAGATTCTTGCCGAGAATCCGAAATCGTCAGTTCTGCTGCTTGGTAGATATGGCTTTGACGGATTCAATCTGACCAAGTCAGCCGATTTTATATATTGGGAAAAGACCGGTAATGTTACCTCTAAAACTTTTGAAGATATCGAGATGGAGTTCATGACTGTTCATCGTTCCAAAGGTTTGGGCTATGACAATGTTATTATCATAAACGCCATTGATTCTGTCTATGGCTTTCCATCAAAAGTACAGGATGATCCCGTACTAAAATTTGTTGTTAAGGATGATCACTCTATAGAATATGCAGAGGAACGACGCTTGTTCTATGTGGCATTAACGCGCACAAAGAACCGCGTTTATATTGTTACACCACAGCAACGTCCGTCTGCATTTGTGCGTGAGTTGCTGTCTGATTATCCCAATGTCACATTACGTGGTACGTTGGATAAAGTTCAAGATAATTCCGGAGAGATAAAGTTTTGCCCTGTTTGTGGTTATCCGCTCCAACTTCGCTATAAGAAATCATATGGCTTGAAACTATGGATATGCTCCAACGAACCTGAAATCTGTGATTTTATCACCAACGACCTCAAAGGTAATGGAATGTCTATCGTTAAATGTGAGCAATGTAGAGACGGCTATCTTATCGTTAAAGAAGGTAAGAATGGTCCCTTCCTTGGTTGCACAGAATACAAACCTGAAGGCGATGGCTGTAACCGCATGATGACATACCGTGAATATCGAATGCTTAACATATAACTCGCCTCATCCTACACAAATGTGTGAGTCTGTGAAAATTACTTGCAGCATTTTTTCCTCTTTGATGGTGACAGGTCGATCCCTATTCGACACAGCTCTATTCGACACACTCATCCTAAGTGGTTGCCACATCAAATTAGAGGCGAGAAGTCGGACTCTTTGATGGTAGCGATAATGTCGCTTTCCGAAATAAATTTGCGGGTCAGAATGGAATTGAGCGTAGAACATAGTTTGCTATTATTGGGATAGCGGGGTATGCGAGGGGATATCGTTCGATGAAGGAGAACGGGGAGAGAGAAAGAGTCCCACGAACGGACTTGCCGATCGCGGGACTCCGGATTAAGGTCAGTTCTATGGCTTCAATCAGGTTTCGATGTCCGATTGCCTGCATCTGTACAATCTGGCGAATGCCGTAAACCGTGCAGAAAAGCCGGAAGACAAGATTGTCGTAGTCAACTACTTGCGCAAGACTCCCTACGGATGCTGTATTGATAGAGGAAGTAAGGTAACTATTGTTAGCACCTCGGGATTTACAGAGCCTCTGACAGGTTGGTTCGCATATCATGTTGCCAAGATAGGAGGATTTAACTATGTCGCAAAAGAAGTGGAACTTGACCCCGACAATCCCGTTACGTATTACAATATATCGGACGAAAATGATTGTCCTAATCTGCGACCGTTCTTGGATGACATCAACCGGCTATCCTCAAAACCAGGCAGTTGGGTAGTACCATTTTTGGGAGCAGAGGGGACATCGGACAGACCGACTCAATGGCATTTCTGCTATGCAAGTACCAAACACGATTCCACGTACGATGACCCAAAGAAAACAATAAAAATACGGAGCGGTTCGAGCAATTGTACCAAGCCATAAGCAAACACTTTGAGGAGAACTACAATCAGCATTGTGATAAAAACGAGTGGTACGCCATAGGTCCAAACAATATATCCCGACACCTTGAGTGCCCCGATTCGTTCACACTCCGCATAGAATGCAGACTATTTGTATTTGATAGTGCATTTTTGCAATATGCAAAAGATTTGGCAGACCTATTGAATGCCCAATTAGAACCGGAAGCAGAAAAAACGATTCCGGCGGAAATGCTAAAAAGGACCAAAGGGCATGATTTCGGGATGAAAGACTATATCAACTAACAAAACCATAAAACAAGCGAAAACTACACAAAAAAAAGTATTATGAAAAAGTTACTTTCTAAAATCTTTCTTAATGAGCATCTTGTCTTGGTAGTAATCCTGCTGAATGCGGCCCTTCTCTTTGCACAAGAAAGTGGATATAATCCATTTTGGCTATCTCTCGCCGATTTAATCTGTACCCTCTTTTTTATGGTTGAGATGGGCGTAAAACTATCCGTATTTGGGCTGAAAGGTTATTGGCGCAACGGTTGGAACTGTATGGATGGCACATTGGTAATACTATCCATTCCGTCTGTAGTGGCATTCTTCCTACCAGAAGGAATGATTGGCAGCAGCCTTTCTATCCTGCTTATATTGCGACTGCTCCGTGTACTACGGTTCTTCCGTATTCTGCACGTCTTTCCTAATTTCACGGCGATAGTTCGCAACTTCGGAAAAGCCATGCGAGAAAGTGCCGGTGTGTTTGCGAGTTTTCTCTTGCTGATTGTGGTGGTAGCATTACTCTCTTGCGCACTATTCAAAGAATCGGCACCCGAGTTCTTTGGTACTCCCATCGATAGCATATACAGCATCTTCCGTATCTGTACAGGAGAAGGTTGGAACGAGATACCGGACACTATCGCAGCACAGTCCACCATCGCTACAGCTCGCCTTGTCAAACTCTATTTCAGCATACTGCTAATCCTATGCAGCATTATCGGGCTGTCGTTGGTCAATTCCATCTTTGTTGATGCTATGGTCAGTGATAATAACGATGACTTAGAGAAGCAAGTGAAGGAGCTCAACGAGAAAATGGATAAACTCTTATCTTCCAAATAAGAATATACCCAAACTGAATAACATTTACCATTATGTCTTATCAATTCAAAGCAAGCCACATCACGAGTGGGAATGTGGTGTTTCCTGACAAGTTGGAAATAGATGAAGAGAAAGTGATTTTCTACAAAGCCAAACTCATCGGGTACGAGAGTACGGTCATTCAGCGTAGCGCCATCGGCAGCGTGTCGCTCAACGCGGGGCTGCTCTTTGCCGACATCATCATCGAGACCAAAGGCGGGCAGCGCACCGTAGCCAACGGCTTCACCCGCTCCGACACCAAACGCATACAGCAGATTCTATCACTATAGCGCTAATTTGCATAATGGATAGAAGTCCGTATTTGCAAATATGCCTGTTTTTTGGGCAATAAGGCAGAAAAAGATACACTTTTTCTGCTTTTTTTGCTCTTACAACAGGTAAACACTTGCATATATTGTTTTTTTTTCGTACCTTTGCGCTCGAATTTGATATAGGCGATGATTTAGTGTCTTGCTAATAGCCTTTCTTTCCCATATTCTTTATTTTCTATTGACCGCGATTTTACCGCTTTTTGGGTTGTGCCACGTGCCCGTTCACATCAGGCATAGAGCGACCTCAGCAACAACACAATAAGACTCCACAGGCAGTGTGCCTGCGTTCCCCGCGGTCATAAAATGAATCTATCCATATTATTTTATGCAATACGAATTGAACAAACTGGAGCGTATGACGCTCGAAGAAGTGCGTGAGATTGCAGAACAGATGGGGCTCAAAACCCGTCGGTCGCAGTCGTTGCGCGAGATTAGTTATGCCATCTTGGACGCGCAGGCGGACAACCGCGCCCGCGAGGTGCAGGCCAAAGAGGATGCGAAAGCAGAGAAACGTGTACGCACACGCGGTACCAAGACGGCAAAGAAGGTGGACACCCAAGGCATGAAGAGCGAGACAGTGGTCGCTACGGTGGGAAACGAGCAGGAGCAGATGAAAGAGATGCAAGAGCAGTTGAAGCAGAACAACCACAAGCAAAACAAGACCGTTCGCGCTATTGAGGCACGCAAACCGCTGCCCAAACTGCAAGAACCTGCGCCGGTGATTGCTGTGCCTTCGGTGTTGGAAATCAATCCCGTAGCCCTGCCTGAGGACGAAGCCATAACCGAAGCGAAGAAGAAAAAACCCAGCATAGGAGATGTGCTGACCATGCGCGGGCAAGCGGTGCAGAAACCCAAAGCGACCGAAGAGTCGGCAAACGAGACGCAGACAGAGGGGACAGAATCTGCCACTCCTGCAAACGAGCCTTTCGCTGTCAATGAGGAGGACGCGGCTGCCATCGCTGCTGTAGCCGAAGCCGCTGCGCAAGAAGGGACGAAGAAGAAACGCAGCCGCAAGAAGAAAGCGGCAGAGGAAGAGGAAGCGATGGAGGAGGCTTTAACAAACGAGGATAGCCTCCCCTCAAGCGATACACCCACTTCCCCCGTGGAACCTGTCGAGGCGGAGTTGGAGGACGCAACCGCCGAAGAAGACGACGAAGACGAGCGCCCCCAAGAGACCGCACAACAGCCGAAGAAACAGCAGAAACAGAAGCAAGAGCCCCAGCCCCAACAAGAGCAACGCCCTATTATCGACTTGAAAGAGAACGTGATTGCGATGGGTACGCTGGAGAACACCCCCGACGGCTACGGGTTCCTGCGCTCTGCCGACTACGACTACCTCCCCTCGCCGGACGATATCTATGTCTCGAAAGACCAGATTCGCCAATACGGGCTGAAGCCGGGCGACACGGTGGAGTGCACCATCCGCGTCAACAAAGACCCCGATAAGTTCTTCCCAATGGACAAGGTGATACGTATCAACGGCTTGGCACCCGAGTTGGCGAAGAGCCGTATCGCGTTTGAGAACCTGACCGCCCTCTTCCCGACAGAGAAATTCCGTCTCTGCACAGGCAAGAACGACCCGCTTTCCATCCGTATCATCGACCTCTTTGCCCCCATCGGCAAAGGGCAACGCGGACTGATTGTGGCGCAGCCGAAGACGGGTAAGACCGTGCTGCTCAAGAACATCGCCAACGCCATTGCTGCCAACCACCCCGAGGTGTATATGATTGTGCTGCTGATAGACGAGCGCCCGGAGGAGGTTACAGACATGGCGCGGAGCGTGAATGCGGAGGTGATTGCCTCGACCTTCGACGAACCCGCGGAGAACCACGTGAAGGTGGCGAACATCGTACACGAGAAGGCCAAACGACTGGTGGAGAGCGGACACGACGTGGTGATTCTGCTCGATTCCATCACGCGCTTGGCACGCGCCTACAACACCGTGGCGCCCTCCAGCGGGAAAGTGCTCTCCGGCGGTGTGGAGGCGCAGGCATTGCACAAGCCCAAACGCTTCTTCGGCGCGGCGCGAAACATTGAGAATGGCGGCAGCCTGACCATCATCGCCACCGCCCTGACCGAGACCGGCAGCAAGATGGACGATGTGATATTCGAGGAGTTCAAGGGTACGGGCAACATGGAGTTGCAACTCGACCGCAAGTTGGCGAACAAGCGTATCTTCCCCGCCGTGGATATCCCCGCGTCCAGCACCCGCCGCGACGACTTGCTCCTGCCGCCCGATGTGCTCTCACGCATGTGGATGATTCGCAAGCAACTGAGCGACATGAACGGCATAGAGGCGATGGAGCGACTGAAAGGCGTGATGGAGCGGACGGAGAACAACGACGAGTTCCTGCTCTCCATCTCCGGCGCAAGATAAAGTCAGCGGATAGCCCCTCGGTTATTAGCGTTCCATACACTGTCGAACACGAGAGCATTACGTAGGATATACGTAGGATATACGTAAGATATACGTAGGATATACGTAGGATAACCGAGAGCATATACTGTCTTTCATCTTACTTTCAGCAGCAGATTTGCATGAAGCACTATATCTCCATGAAGACCCGCTAACAGACCGCCCCCAAAGGTTTTTAATGCCTTTTCATGGAGAAAAAGGATTGAACAGAACACAACGAAACGTATGCGTATCCTGATTATCAACGGACCAAACTTGAATATGTTAGGGCAACGCGAGCCCGATATCTACGGCAGAGAGACGATGGAGGATGTGATGAACAACCTCCGTCGGCAGTTCCCCGATGTGTCGTTGGACTACTACCAAAGTAACCACGAAGGTTGCTTGATAGACCGTTTGCAGGAGTGTGCTTTTCGCAATGCCGATGCGGTCAACGGATACGACGGTGTGGTGCTGAACGCAGGAGGATATACCCACACCAGCGTAGCCCTGCGCGACGCAGTAGCAATAGTGCCCATCCCCATCGTAGAGGTGCACATATCGGATATTCGGCAACGGGAAGCCTTTCGGCATATCAGCCTCCTAACCGACGTCTGCCGACACACCATCATGGGCATCGGCACCCAATGCTACGCCGAAGCCGTAAAGTGGCTGCTGACTCACTGATACTAAATTTTAATGTAGGATTGTCGTCTCATGGCAATTACAAATGATAAATTAAGAATTACCGGTTTCAGATTGATGTTTGTCTGTCTGCTGTTGATAGGGGGACAAAGCGCGTCTTGTAGTGAACAGAACAACCCATACGTTGACGACAAGTTTTTCCACATGGGCTTCCAAGTCGGTTTCAACTTTATGTCGTATGGCATCACCGACTCTAACCTGCCTATTGCGCCGCTTGGAGGCGAGGTGTTGTATGCGCGAGTAAGCAGTCTGCTTCCGGGATTTGGTGTAGCATTCGTGATGGATTTGCGGCTATCGAAGCACCTCAATCTGCGAATCACGCCCGGCTTGGAGTTCGCCCAACGCACGCTATCCTATGCCACAGAAGAAGGTCCCTACGAGGGTTGGAGTATCGGTGCAGACAAGATAAGGACACAGAACCTGCTCTGTATTCCTATCTCCATTCCTGTCTATTTGAAGTGGTCTGCCAACCGCGAGCGTAACTACCGACCTTATCTGCTGGCAGGCGGCGGAGTGTCCTTCAACGTAAACCCGAGCAAGGTGGACGATTATGTACAAACCAACATGTTCGACGGCTTCGTCGAAGGAGGCTTTGGCTGTGATTTCTATTTCCCTTGGTTTAAGTTCTGTCCGCAACTGACCTACCGCGTAGGCTTTGCCAACCAACTGAAAACCATAGATACTTATATGGAACCCCTGCCTGAGCAACAGGTGTTCACCACCCCCATAAGCAAGATGCTCAACAGGGCATTGGTACTCACTTTCAACTTTGAATAAATGCGCAAGTTTCCTATCAGCATATTGCTTCTTTGCTTCCTCGGACTGCTGGCAGGTTGCCAAGCCGACCGTATCACCAACGACCCGACATGCCGTTTGGCGTTCTCCAAAGATACCGTCTTGTTCGATACGGTATTCACCACTATCGGCTCCTCCACGCAGACACTCATGGTCATCAATCCTAACAAAAACGCCCTGCGGATAGAGTGCGTAGGGCTGGCAAACGGCAGGTATTTCCGTGTGAATGTCAATGGAGAGCCGTTGGATGGGGTTTCCTCCACTTCGCAGGAAGCCGCTGTTACCATAGCAGGCGGGGATTCGATATTCGTCTTCATCCGCGCCACCATCGACCCGCAAGACAGCAACTCGCCGGTGTTCATCCGCGACACACTGCTCTTCGGCTTGTCGCAGGGAATACAGCAAGTGATACTCGAAGCCTACGGGCAGGATGTAGTACTGATTCGTACTGCGAAGAGACGCACCGAGTATGCACGGGACTTTGTCTTCAAGCACGACAAACCGTACCTGATTTACGACTCCGTCTTGGTAGGCGGAAAGATGACCATAGAGGCGGGTGCCACGCTCTATATGCACCAGGGAGCGGCGGTTTTCGCTTTGGGAGATGTAGAGGCAGTCGGCACTTTGACGCAGCCTGTTACCCTGCGCGGAGACCGATTGGATAGGCTTTTCGATTCGGTGCCCTATCGCTACGCAGCAGGTATGTGGGACGGACTCTATCTGCTCAACTACAAAGACGCTCCTCGAGCTGCTTACTCTTTTGATTACCTCCACTGCGAGGGCGGAAACATCGGGCTCTATTGCTACAGCGAGCGCACGCAAGACCTGCCGTCTCTCACATTGTCGAACAGTCGGTTGCACAACCATGCGCTCTATGGCGTTGTGCTTCAAAACACCAATGCCACCATTGCCAATACAGAAATCAGCAACTGTGCTTCCTACTGTCTTTACCTTGACGGCGGCGAGTTCGACATCGTGCACACCACTATCGCTTCCTACTTCGGCGCTACCAACGTGAATATCCAATCGACCCAAAAGGAGGATGTTGCGGGAGTGTATATCAACAACCTGAGCAAGACAGGTGCCGCTACGAATGTGAATGTGCGCAACTCGATTATCACAGGCAGCCGCCGAAACCAATTGGTGTTGGCAACTCCCCTGCCGCAATACTATGCAGGAGCGTGGTATGGCAACTACCTCAAGACTGATTCGCTGACTATTCCCCATGCACACGACAATATCTATTGGTCGGAAGAAGACACCGTGGAGGTATTCCGCAACACCTACTACAAATACAAGGAGTATCGCTACTATGATTTCCGGCTCGACTCCCTCTCGCCTGCCCGCGGCATAGGCGACTCTATTGCAGCGCTACCCTATCCTTTCGACCGCAATGGCATAAGCCGAGAGCATAAGCGCCCCGATGCCGGCTGCTACCAGTTTGAGGAATAGCATAGCCTTTCAGTTGCATATCTCAAAAAAAGCAGTACCTTTGCCCACAGATTACAGAACTATACCTAATCTCACCCACACAATGCAAATCGCTTTCACTACCCAACTGCCTGCCGAAGGATTTCGGCGATTAACCGACAGTAAAAGCCCGTACGTGCTTTATGCGCCTTTCGAGGAGGCGGAAGTGCTGGTATCCACGTTTGACAAGCCTGTTTCTCGGGAGATGATTGCGGGCATGCCCCGGCTTCGGCTGGTGGCGAACTTCGGCGTGGGGTATAACAATATCGATTTGGAGGCATGTCGTGAGCGGGGGATTCGCGTAACCAACACACCTCAGCCTGTGATAGAGCCGACGGCGGAGTTGGCGTTTGCGCTGATGATAGGCATTGCAAGGCGAACGGCAGAGTTTGACCGCCGACTGCGAGCAGGGACGGCAGAGCCCTTTGGGGTGATGAACAACCTGAGCCATTCGCTGTATGGTAAAACGCTGGGAATCATAGGGATGGGTCGCATCGGGCAGTCGCTGGCGCGGCGGGCGTTGGCGAGCGGGATGCAGGTGATATATCACAATAGACATAGATTGGCGGAAACCATAGAGGCGCGGTATGAGGCGCAGTATGTTGGTTTGGAGGAACTCTTGCAAACGGCTGATTATGTATCGCTTAACCTACCCTACACCGCCGACGTACGCCATCTGATAAGCACGCAGGAGTTGCAGATGATGAAGCCTACTGCTTACCTTATCAATACCGCCCGCGGGGCGCATGTGGATGAAGCGGCGCTGGTGGAGGCATTGCGCAAGGGAGAGATTGCGGGGGCAGCGATGGATGTGTTTGAGCATGAGCCGGCGATTACGCCTGCGCTGTTGGAGATGGATAACGTGCTGGTTTCGCCTCACACAGGGACAGGGACGTGGGAAGGAAGGCTGGATATGTGCGAGAATGTGTGCGATAACATCTTGGCGTTTGCCGCAGGAGAGATGGAGAAGATGGATATCGTAGTGTGAGCAAAAAAGCAGTGATTGTTTGATGAATACCAAAAAGAAAGAGTATCTCAACCTTTAGTATCATTTTGATAGTGTGTATTGAAGTTGTTAGGTCGGCTTAAAGACGGCTTATCGTCCGCTCAAAATCCGCTTAACAAACCGAATAGCATATTGGTAGGCAGATTGGCAGATTGGCTATCGTTTAGAAACTTGGTTTTGCTTTGAAGATAGAGGGTAATTGGTGCTTTTTTTGCACCAATTACTTTTTTTGCGGCAAAAATTTGGAAATTGCGAAAAAATGTAGTATCTTTGCAGGCAAATTTAAGTATGCAGAAACCCTTACAAAAAATCAGTATATTTATGGATATCACCGCCCGCTTTTTGAAGTATGTGTCGTTTTGCACGACTTCGGATGAAGAAACCAACATGACTCCCTCTACCCCAGGGCAGATGGAGTTTGCACAGTACCTCCGCGATGAACTGAAAACCATCGGATTGCAGGAGGTGGAGTTAGACGACAACGGCTATATCATGGCGACCCTGCCCGCCAACACGGAGGGCAAGCCCACCATCGGCTTCATCGCCCACATGGATACCGCGCCCGACGCCAGCGGCAAACATATCCAGCCGCGGATTGTCAAGGCATACGACGGCAACGATATCGTGCTCAACGAAGAGGAGAACATCGTGCTCGAGGTCGCCAAATACCCTGAGATACAGCACTATACGGGGCAAGACATCATCGTAACCAACGGCAAGACCCTGCTCGGCGCAGACGACAAAGCCGGTATCGCAGAGATAGTAACCGCTTGCGAGTACCTTATTCAGCACCCCGAAATCAAGCACGGCAAGATTCGCGTAGGCTTCACGCCCGATGAGGAGATTGGGCAGGGCGCAGACCACTTCGATGTGGCGAAGTTTGGTTGCGACTTTGCTTACACGATGGACGGCGGAGCGGTCGGAGAGTTGGAGTTTGAGAACTTCAATGCGGCGAGCGCGAAGATACATATCCACGGCGTGAACGTCCACCCGGGCTACGGCTACCACAAGATGATTAACTCCATGCGTATCGGCTACCAACTGGCAGTGATGCTGCCGCGCTGGGAGACGCCCGAGCACACGCAAGGCTACGAGGGTTTTTACCACCTTGTCGGCATGAACGGAACGGTGGAGGAGACCACGCTCAGTTATATCATCCGCGACCACGACCGCCATCGCTTCGAGAGCCGCAAACGCGAGATGGAGCACCTTGTGCGCAAAGTCAACCGCGAGTACGGCGAGGGCACGGCGGAGATAGAGATACGCGACCAGTACTACAACATGCGCGAGAAAGTGGAGCCCGTGATGCACATCGTTACGCTGGTGGAAGAGGCGATGAAAGAGGTCGGTATCACGCCGAAAGTGCAGCCCATCCGCGGTGGTACGGACGGCGCACGTCTCTCGTTTGAAGGGCTACCCTGCCCCAACATCTTCGCCGGCGGCGAGAACTTCCACAGCCGCTACGAATACCTTCCCATCCCCTCCATGGAGAAAGCCATGCAGGTGATACTCAAGATAGTAGAGAAAGCATAACCTTTTAGCGATATATCGCCATGCAATACAGATATTCGGGACATAGCGGGTTGCAGTTGCCGGTGCTTTCCTTAGGACTTTGGCATAATTTCGGCAGCGTGGATAGGCACGAGAATGCGCGGGCAATCCTGTTGCGGGCATTCGACCAAGGCATCACGCATTTTGACCTTGCCAACAACTACGGACCCGTGCCGGGTAGCGCGGAACTCACGTTCGGTCGCGTCTTGCGCGAAGACCTTGCTACCCACCGCGACGAGATGATTATCTCTTCCAAAGCGGGCTACCTGATGTGGGACGGTCCCTATGGCGATGGCGGGTCGCGCAAGTACCTGATAGCGTCGTGCGACCAGAGCCTGCGGCGCACAGGGCTGGACTATTTTGACATCTTCTACTCCCATCGCTACGACCCGCATACGCCCATCGAGGAGACGATGCAGGCGCTCGTGGACATCGTGCGTAGCGGCAAAGCCCTCTATGCCGGCATCAGCAACTACCCCGCCGACAAGCAGGTGGAGTGCTACCGATACCTATCCGAAGCGCATGTGCCCTGCGTGCTGAGCCAGTACAAAGCGAACATGCTCTTCACGGAGACGCTGGAGCAGAACCTGCCATTAGCCCAACAGCATGGCTCGGGTTTTATCTGCTACTCCCCCCTGGCGCAGGGTGTCTTGACAGACCGCTACCTGAACGGCATCCCCGAAGGCAGCCGCGCAGCGCGCCCCGAAGGCTACCTGAAGCGCGAACAGATAACGCCCGAACTGATGGCTCGCGTGCGCCAACTCAATGCCGAGGCAGAAACACAAGGGCTCTCCTTGGCGCAGTACGCACTCCGCTATCTGCTTGAACAAGAAGGCGTTACAAGCGTCATCATAGGTGCCAGCAGCGTAGAGCAACTGAACCAAAACTTGCAAACAATTAGTAATCTATAAAAACATGAAAGAGACTCCGTACACCGCGACCCATATTGCGTTGGGCGCAAAGATGGCAGACTTTGCCGGGTTTAACATGCCTATCCAGTACCCCACGGGTATCAACCAAGAGCACATGATTGTCCGCAACGGCGTGGGCGTGTTCGATGTGAGCCACATGGGTGAGTTTTGGGTGAAAGGCGAGAAGGCACTCGATTTCTTGCAGTACATCACCACCAACGATGTCAGCAAACTGGACGCAGGCAAGGCACAATACACCTGCATGCCTAACGGCAGAGGCGGTATCGTGGACGACCTGATTATCTACAAATACTCCACCACGAAGTACCTGATGGTGGTCAATGCAGGCAACATCGACAAAGACTGGGCATGGGTGAACGAGCACAACACCTTCGGCGTGAGCCTTGAGAACGCTTCCGACCGCTATGCGCAACTCGCCGTACAGGGTCCGAAAGCCACCGAGATGCTGCAACTGCTGACCGATGCCGACCTGAGTGCTATTCCTTATTATAGTTTCCGCGAATGGTCTTTTGCAGGCGTGCAGGGTGTTATTCTGAGCAACACAGGCTACACCGGCGCAGGCGGTTTTGAGTTATATTTCCCGAAAGAATATGCTGAGCAGATTTGGAATGCCCTCTTCGAGGTCGGCAAAGACTTCGGGCTGGCACCTATCGGCTTGGGCGCACGCGACAGCCTCCGTTTGGAGAAATGGTATTGCCTCTACGGGCATGACATCGACGACACCACCTCGCCCCTCGAGGCAGGGCTCGGATGGATTACCAAGTTCGATGCCAAAGACTTCATCGACAAAGAGTTCCTGCTCCGTCAGAAAGCAGAAGGCGTGCAGCGCAAGTTGGTGCACTTCGAGTGCCAAGAGCGCGCTATCCCGCGCAACGGCTATGAGATTTGCGACGCTGAGGGCAACACCATCGGCAACGTAACGAGCGGTATCATGCTCCCGAACACCAAGGTTGGTATCGGCATGGGCTACGTGAAGACCGCCTTTGCAAAGAAAGAGACCATCATCTACATCAAGATTCGCGAGAAACTCATCCCCGCGAAGATTGTGTAAGGAATTGTCCGCCTTTGCTGTCCGCGTGGCAGCAAAGGTCTATGGGGCATTAGCTCATCCGGTAGAGCGCAACGTTCGCAATGTTGAGGTGGTCGGTTCGAGTCCGATATGCTCCACAATTTAAGACGGCTATGGAAAAGAAGCGCAATGTAGCATTGGTGCTGGGGTCCGGTGGGGCGCGAGGGTTGGCGCACATCGGGGCTATCGAGGAACTGGAAGCACGCGGATACCAAATCACGAGTATCGCGGGTTGCTCCATGGGGGCAATGATAGCCGGCATGTACGCCGCGGGGCAGTTGCAGGACGCGAAAGAGTGGTTCTTGCAGGTGGACCAGCAGGTGATACTTAAGATGGTGGACCTATCTATCTCGCTCAACTCGCTGGTGAAAGGTGAGCGTGTGATTCGCGAGTTAGAGAAAGTGGTGCCCGACCAACTGATACAATGCCTGAACATCCCCTGCGCCATCGTGGCGGCTGACCTGATTTCGGCGGACGAGGTGGTGTTCCGCTCGGGCAGTCTGTTCGATGCTATCCGCGCCTCGATGAGTATCCCGCTCTTCTTCCAACCTGTGCAACGCGGGCACAAACTGCTGATTGACGGCGGCACGCTCAACCCCTTGCCGCTCAACCGCGTGAAGCGCACCAAGGGAGATATCCTCGTGGCGATGAACATCTCGGGCAAAGACAGCATGCAAATCAAGAAACCGGAGCCCTCGTATTTCGCCAAGGCTGCCGAACTGATAGAGCAGCGGGGCATTCAGCTCTCGCCCACCCTGCTCAACTTGAAGAAACGCATTGCGCAGAAAGAGGAAGAACGGCAGGAGAATCAAGACCTGCGCGGAATGGTCAACTATTTCTCGCTGGCAGACCGCATGTCGGATATGCAGATACAACAGAACACCAACTTGATGCTGCAACTCCTGCCGCCCGACATCCTCGCTACCATGCCCCAATACGCCTACTCTACTTTCGACTTCGACCGCGCCGAGGAAATCATCGAGCAAGGCAGGTTGCTCATGCGCGAAGCCATTGACCACTACGAAAACAGGGAAGTTTGATGCTTAGGAGACCTGCAGACGACCTGCGGGAGACCTGCGGTAATGTTACGGGAGACCCGCGAAAAAATATCTCATCCTACCATAAAAAAAATCAATGATTCACGAACTACTTGTTCTGCGAATCATTGATTTTTTGTCGGGATAGCGAGATTCGAACTCACGACCTCCTGCTCCCAAAGCAGGCATTCTAACCGGGCTGAACTATATCCCGCCGACCTTGTCTCAAAGGCGAGTGCAAAGGTACTGCTTTTTTTTGAAATACACAAATTTTCCTTGCATTTTTCTTCAAAAAACTCGGAAACAGCCTTTTTCTAACACTTCATAGACAGCGCATTGTGCAGGCATGTGATACGGCATGGTCCCATGATGTGCTCCAAGATACCGTCAGCCTCGAACATCAGGTGCTTGCGGGTGTTCACTTCCACCTCTTTGCCCACAAACGAGTGTACGAAATCCAAATCGGTCAGTTTGCCGTTGAAGAGTCGCGGGATGGCTCTTAACACCTGTCTGAACGTAGGAGTCTGCACAAAGATGGAATGGAACACGCCGTCGCGCGGGTCTGCATCGGGGTTCTGCTTGATACCGCCGCCGGAGAAAGGTCCATTGCCGATGTTCATCGTGAAGAGCATATCGTTCACTATCGTCTTCCCGTCCACTATCAGTTCTATCTTTTGCGATTTGTGCACGCAAACGGCAGCAAGCAGCGCAAACAGGTAGTTCACATGGTGGCTGCCGATGTAGTACTTGAGCGTAGTAGCCCATTGGCATGTGAGCGGGTCAACGCCAAAACCGACCGAGTTGATGAAATAGCGGCGGTGCACAATGCCGTTGCGCCAATAGGTAACGCACCCGACATCCAGCGGCTGTTTCTCGCCGTTGAAGAAACGCGCAAGCGATTTCTTGTGGTCTTTGGTCAGTCCCCAGAAGCGTCCCCAATCGTTGCCTGTGCCGCGCGGCATCAGTCCGAAACAGATTTTAGAGCGCTGCTCGGCGGGGATATCCGCCCGCATAATGCCGTTGATGACCTCCGACAACGTGCCGTCTCCGCCCAAAACGAGAATCTCATCACAACCTCTCTCCGCCAACTCGCGCCCTAACTCAATGGCATGCTCCGCATACTTCGTCACACGATATATGAAGGGCTCTCGCCGCTGTCGAAGCAGCTTCCACAGGTAGATACGCTGACGCC
>JBJECJ010000014.1:0-2542 GCA_051870955.1 Paludibacteraceae bacterium
GACGAGGAGCGGGTGCTGGCGCAGGCGGAGCGGGCATTGGCCGAGGGCGCAGCGATATTGGATATCGGCGGCTACTCCACCCGCCCGGGTGCTGCGGAGGTGAGCGAGGAGGAAGAGTGGCGACGCGTGGCGATGGGGCTGGCGGCGATACGGCGGCGTTTTCCCGAGGCGGTGGTGTCGGTGGATACCTTTCGCCCGGAGGTGGCGCGCAGGGCGGTGGACGAGTATGAGGCAGACATCATCAACGACATATCCGGCGGCTGCGAGGAGATGTACGCGGCGGTGGCGGAGCGGCATGTGCCGTATGTGTTGATGCACATGCGCGGGACGCCGAAGACCATGCAGCAGATGACTGATTATGAGGATATTATGAGCGAGATGATGGCGTTTTTCCAGACTCGTGTAGATTGCTTGCACCGCATGGGCGTGGCGGACGTGATTGTGGACCCCGGGTTTGGTTTCGCCAAGACCGTGGCGCAGAACTACGAGGTGCTTAGGCGGATGCAGGAGTTTGAGGCGTTAGGTTGTCCTCTGCTGGCGGGGCTATCGCGTAAGTCGATGTTTTACAAGCCGTTAGGTATCACGCCCGAGGAGGCGCTGAACGCGACGACGGCGGCGAACATGCTGGCGCTGGAACGGGGGGCTAACATCCTGCGGGTGCATGACGTGCGGGCGGCGGTGGAGACGGTGGAAGTGTATTGGAGCGCTACGCGCTGTTAGAAAGCGCTGCGCGCTGTAAAAGACTTCGTGTACGAAAGCCCTATCGGGCTGTAAGAAAGCGCTGACGCGCTGTACACGGAGCGAAGCGAGGTTTCTTACACGAAGTTTCTTACACGAAGTTAATTACACGCAGTTATTTACACGGAGCGAAGCGGAGTTACAATGATAGTTTCTTTCAAGGACATATTGGATATCTTGTGCGTGGCGGTGCTGCTTTATGAGGTGTATCGTCTGCTGCGGAAGTCTGGGGCGGTGAACCTGTTCTGGGGCGTGCTGGCGTTTCTCGTGGTGTGGTTCTTGGTTACGTTTGTGATTCAGTTGGACTTGACGGGGGCGATTTTCGAGCGGGTGATAAGCGTGGGGGCGATAGCCATCATCGTGATATTTCAAGAGGAGATACGGTCGTTCTTCTATCAGTTGGGTTCGCGCTTCAGCGACTGGCGTATGCGGCGACTGCATGCGGACAAGTCCGCGCCCGACCAGTATGTGCAGCAGTTGGTGTTGGCATGCCGGCACCTGTCGCAGTCGAAGACGGGCGCGTTGATAGTGATAGCGGGCAAGCAGAGCCTGAGCGAGTACGCCGACACGGGGGAGAGCCTCAACGCCACTATCTCCGCGCGGCTGATAGAGAACATCTTCTTCAAGAACACCCCGCTGCATGACGGTGCGCTCATCATCAAGAACGGGCGGATAGTGTCGGCGGCGTGTATCCTGCCCGTGTCGAAGAACCAAGACATCCCGAAGCACTACGGGCTTCGCCACCGCGCCGCGCTCGGGATAGCGGAGAAGACCGATGCCGTGGCGATAGTGGTGTCGGAGGAGACGGGGAAGATTTCGGTGGCGAAAGGCGACAGTATCAGTTACGTTAGCGAGGAGAAGTTGGTGAACTATATTGTGTAGGAGGACTCTCCCCGACCCTCCCTACAAGGGAGGGAGAAGAAATAGAAGAAATACAAAGAACTACATTAGACAACATAGAACGTAAAACCATTATCGCTTGCTCTTTTCCGATGAATACATCGAAAAAATCGCAAGACCAAGAAAGACAATAATTAGCATTTGACTACTGAAAGAAATCCACCGCCGACCCCCACTGCGAGGAGAGTAAGAAAAGTAACAAACACAGAACTATATAATCACCGCAGGCGAGACGTACCCGACTTGTCAGGATGTACCCCCTGCGTCCCCAGTAATCTACACGAAATTATCAACACACAAATAGTAAATAGTCAAATAAAGATATGTTTAAGAGAACACTTGTAACATCTGCACTGCCGTATGCGAACGGACCTGTGCATATCGGACACCTTGCGGGGGTGTATGTGCCCGCAGATATTTATGTGCGTTACCTTCGTCTGAAAGGCGAGGAGGTGCTGTTTGTGGGCGGCAGCGATGAGCATGGCGTGCCCGTGACCATCCGCGCCCGCAAAGAGGGGATTACCACGCAAGAGGTGGTGGACAGGTATCACGAGTTGATAAAGACCTCCTTCGAGCAGTTCGGGATTTCATTCGATGTCTATTCGCGCACGACGAGCAAGATACATCATCAGTTTGCGTCCGACTACTTCCGCAAGTTGTACGACGCGGGGAAGTTCATCGAGCAGACGACAGAGCAGTTCTACGACCCCGAGACGCAGGAGTTTCTGACTGACCGCAACATCCGCGGGGAGTGCCCGCGCTGTCATGCGCAGGGTGCTTACGGCGACCAGTGCGAGAAATGCGGCGCCACGCTGTCGCCTGATGAGTTGATAAACCCCTACAACGCCATCAACGGCAATGCGCTGACGAAGAAAGCCACGACGCACTGGTATCTGCCGCTGGA
>JBJECJ010000014.1:2642-3706 GCA_051870955.1 Paludibacteraceae bacterium
TTCATCGGCAAGGATAACATCGTGTTCCACTGTATCGTCTTCCCCTCCATGCTGAAGGCTGACGGGTCGTATATCCTACCGGATAACGTGCCGTCGAACGAGTTTCTGAACCTCGAGGGCGACAAGATAAGCACCTCGCGCAATTGGGCGGTGTGGCTGAACGAGTACTTGGTGGATTTCCCCGGCAAGCAGGATGTGCTGCGCTATGTGCTGACCGCCAACGCGCCGGAGACGAAGGATAACGACTTCACGTGGGCGGACTTCCAAGCGCGTAACAACAACGAGTTGGTGGCAATATACGGCAACTTCGTCAACCGCGCGCTGGTGTTGACGCAGAAGTACTTCGGCGGCAAGGTGCCCGCTCGCGGCGTCTTAACCGATTATGACCAACAGACCATCGCCGAGTTCCAAGGCGTGAAGGCGCAGGTGGAAGAGTTGCTGAATAACTTCCGCTTCCGCGATGCGCAGAAAGAGGCGATGAACCTCGCGCGTATCGGCAATAAGTACCTCGCCGACATGGAGCCTTGGAAACTGGCGAAGACCGATATGGAGCGCACGGCGACGGTGCTCAACCTCGCTTTGCAGATTGCGGCGAACCTGAGCATCGCCTTCGAGCCTTTCCTGCCTTTCTCCTCGGAGCGGCTGCGCGGCATGCTTCGCCTGCCCGCCTGCGACTGGAGCACGCTGGGTAGCATAGACCACCTGCCCGAAGGGCACGAGTTGGGCGAGGTGAGCCTGCTCTTTGAGAAGATAGAGGACAGCACTATCCAGGCGCAACTCGACCGACTTGCGCGGATTAAGCAGGAGAACGAGGACGCCGCTAAGGCAGAGGAACTGAAGAACTGGCACCCCGCCGAGGTGAAAGGTGCGACCACGATAGACGAGTTTGACAAGACGGATATCCGCGTGGCGACGGTGCTGGAGTGCAAGCCCGTGAAGAAGTCTGACCGCTTGTTGCAGTTCACGCTGGACGACGGCATGGGCGGGCGCACCATCCTGTCGGGCATCGCACAGTCGTACCCCGACCCGAGCGTGCTCGTGGGCAAGCAGGTGCTGTTCATCGC
>JBJECJ010000015.1:0-3700 GCA_051870955.1 Paludibacteraceae bacterium
AATCCCTCTCTTTCCGCCCCATCGGCGTGGGCGGACGGCAGGCGGAAACGCCTGCTTTTTGTTTGTATATCAGCGCGTTGCGTTTATGTTCTCGCAACCTGCCTGCTGCTGTGCTGCGAGGGATGGCTGCGCCCGAAAAAATAAACGCGGATGTGTGCACTGACACATCCGCGTTCGTTTTTTTCTTACAAGACCACTTTAACAAACCGCTGCTTGCGCTTCATCTTCAGCGCACCTTTGTCGTCCTGCTCGATGTACTTCACGACATACAGCATGTCTTTGCGCATGTCCGTTGTGGGGAGGAGGTATGCGGTCTGCCCTGCTTTGACGGCGCACCTGTAAACCAGTCTTCCTGTGTGGTCGAAGATACGCAGTTCGTTCCCGTTCACGGGGGCGGGCACATAGACCGTATGCGTAGCGGCGTCGTAGGTCAGATACCTGTCCGCGTCGGTGTTCTCTGCCGACAGGGTGGTTACCTCCTGCGGCTCGGAGAGCGGTGTCCGGTGCGGCTCACAGCCGAGTCCCTCGTCGGTGGCTTGCAGGGTGCAGTAGTAGGTGGTGGAGGGAGTGAGGTCGGTGAAGTCGTAGAGGGTGTAGGCGGGGTCGTCCACGGCGGTCAGTTCGAGACTGTTGTATAAGTAGTTGATATTCTGCGAACAAGTGGCGGTGAACACGTCCAAGGCGCAGCCGGAAGCGCCGCCGTCGGTGTAGGTGAGGCGGAAGCGGGTGAAGTTGTCCGAAGCCGCGACGGAGTAGGTGAAGGTCTTCTTCTTCGTCGTCTTGAGGACGGCGGTGCGGCAGTCGTTCAGGGTCTGCCATTCGGTGCCGTTCCATGCCTCGACGGTGAGGATACCCACGGTGTCCATATCCGTTGCAAAGGCATTCAGCCAGAAGGAGATTTCAGACACGGCGGACTGGTAGTCGGGCGTGGTCAGGCGGTCGCCTGTGTTCTTGAGGTACAGCGCGCGCGTCCCCTCTGCCTTGGCGGAGGTGGTGGTAGAGTAGGTGGTGCTTTCCCAACCCTCGTTGCGGACGGCGTCGGCACTCGTGAAGTTCTCGAAACTTTGCATGAACGAGGATGTCCCCTCGGCGATGGTGTACATGGTGAGGTAGTACGCGGTGGCGTCGCTCTGGGGCTCCCACGCAAAGCGGAACGAGTAGGGCGAGATGTTGCTCGCGGGCTTCACCACGGGCGTCTCCACGTAGGTGTGGCGCGGTGCGGTGGCGGTGAGGGCAACGGTAGTGCCCACGCCGTAGCCCGTGATGTTCACGATGGCAGACACGGCGTCGCAGTTCCGCTTCGTAGGCAAGAAACTAACCCACACGCGTTGCTCCAAGTTCCCGTCTTGGTCGGGCGAGAGCGTGATGGTCTTTTTCCATACATTGTCCTTGCGGGCGGGTGCCTTGTCTGCTGCGGCAATGTAGAAATTCCCGGTGGTAGTGAGCGAGACGGTATGTGCGGTATCGAGGTCAGAACCCGTGAGCAGGAAGGATTGGGGCACCCAGTCCTCAATCACGTTGGCGTCGCTCACGGTGGTGGTGAGCGTCAGCACGCGAGGCGTGGCTACGATGGCGGCATCGCCCAACGAGGAATAGACGAAACTGATGAGCCCGTTCGATTCCGCTATGTTGAACAGGTTCTGCTCGTGCAGAATGGTACCGTCATGAAGTTTCGGAGTGAAAGAGGTGATGTTCTGCGTGCCGGGATAGGGGTCGGAGGACTTGCCGTCTTCCCCTTGCGAGCGGTCTTTCCACGTGATACCGTTGGCTTCCTCGAGGTGGGTACGCAGCATCTGCTTGCCGTTGTTGGGCGTGTTGTTCGACCACGCAGCCTCGCTGTAGTCGATGTGCCATACCAGCATGCCCGTGCCGGGCAGAGAGCCGGCAGGACTGTCCCAACCGGTGTGGGCACGATACTCCAAGAGGAAATACTCCTTCGGGGAGGGGCTGTCGCCGACGAGGTTGTGGGTGGTGGCGGCGATGAGGTATGCGCTGTTCGACTCGGTGAGCGGTTGCAGGAAGTACTCACCGGGGTTGGTCAGTTGCACGGGCTTGAGCCAATCTAAGAAGAAACGCTCGTGGCTGGCGTAGGTGGGAGGCGTGCGCCCTTGGTTGTTATAACTGCCCGAGCACATGATGTCCCAGTTGCCGATGGTATAGTGGTCGTAACTGGTGTCGTAGAAGTCCGGCAAGCCGAGCACGTGCCCGAACTCGTGGCAGAAGGTGCCGATAGGCGCGCGGGTAGTGCCGGTGCCGCGGTACTCGGAGGTGCAGGCGTAGGAAGCCAAACGAACTCCGCCCACATGTATGTTTAGACTCGTGAGGTCGCTGCGGTGAGGCCAGATGGTGTTCTCGCCGCCGCCTTCCGCCTCGTTGTTGCCGGCATAGAACACAAAGACGTTATCCAAGATACCGTCGCCGTCGGTGTCGTAGTCCTGCATGTTCACCCCCGCTGCTGCCGCTTTCTGACAGGCTTCTACGATGAGCGAATAGGGTTGCTTGTCGTGGTAACCTGCCTCCGGTCCGCCGTAGTAAGCCATATCGTGGTCGGCCACATAGGGACCATAGACATCGAAGATGGGAGAGAAGAGGCTGTCCGAGGAAGCAATGAAATAGTCGCGCGCCGAGCCGGTGGCATTGTTGAAGGAGTAGCCGCTCTGGTTCAGCAGGTCGTTGAAGTTCTCTTTGGTTTGCGCAAATGGCAGGTCGCTGAAACTCATCAGAACCACCAGCGAACGCGGGCTGCCTGTCAACGGGAATGTGGTACTGAGGTGGGTCTGCTGTGCTTTGCGGAAGCGTTCTTGAATCTCCTCTGCGGGCATCAGCACCGATGAGTCTTTCTGAAAAAAGCCCGACTCCATGCGGCGCAGCGGTGTCCCGTCCGCTGAGGTATAGTAACTGTAATGCTCGTCGCCGTGCAGATAGACCGTAATAGTGGAACCGTCCGGTTGCGTCATCTCAATGGGGTAGGGCGCAGCAGGCACTGCCGATATATGTAGGCAAACAAACGCAAAGGCAAGGGTAAATAACAGTTTTTTCATATTCTTTCCGATATATTTGGGGCGCATATGCATGCACGCCGACTTCACTTATTCAAAAACCGTGCAAAGATACGCATATTTTTTGGATTATGCAAATTTTTGCAGAAAAAGCAATAGTGGTTATTGGTCTTTTAATATATGTTTGGTATTTATCTCTGACAGCACCTGCATTTGTGATTGCGCAATCTCATTTAGTTTGATTAATTGCGGCGAATTCGCCATAATTAAAGTTTGGATTTTTTACTTGCTCCCAAATCCCGATATACTCCAATGTATTTCGGTTGCGCAACCAGTCAGATATAAAGAAATCACCATCTTTTGCTTTCAACATATCTGTCAAACAGATATAATCTTCTGCGTTTAGTTCTATGACACTGATTTCTGTATCGTTAATATGCAACTTCTTTGCCATGATTCAGGTGTATTCTCGGTAAAACCGCGCAAAGATACGCATATTTTTTGAATTATGCAAATGTATAGTGATTTTTTAATACCTTTTGCAAAAAAAGACCTTTCTTCCATTTCAAATGACGTAATGTAACGCAACTCCGAAATCGTCGAATCCTTTCAGCAGTCAAAAAATAATGTGTCCATCCAAAGAGTATAGTTAGTGATTAGTTAGTGATTAGTTAGTGATTAGTTAGTGATTAGTTAGTGAT
>JBJECJ010000016.1:0-3644 GCA_051870955.1 Paludibacteraceae bacterium
TTCAGAATAAACATGATTTTCTCTTAATCAACACAGGCTTTTACTGGTGAGCCCATCCCATGCAGACCAGCAGCAGACCTTCCCGTACTATTCCCGTGCTATTCCCGTACAATTCCCGTACAATTCCCGTACAATAAAGCCGACCATGAGCAGAGAAAGAGCAGAGAATAAGCAGAGAACAAGCATGACTTATCAGAGTACAATTTTGGAAAACTTTTGTTGAAATAAAACAATCGTGAGTGTTTTTGTGTCCAAGAATAACGTTAAAAATCAACTTTTATTTGCACAATTCAAAGAAAAGCAGTATCTTTGCCCTCGAAACCGAAGATGGGGTTGCGGGTGGGGCACACGCCGAACCGACACCGAACGGACGAAGCAAAAGTCCACCCGCCGAGCATTGAATTTGCATCATAGAAAGTTGCGCCCGACACGTAATAGGGAGTTCTTATGAAAAACAAAATATTATTATTTGCAGCATTGGTTTGCTTATTAGGCTGGTGCTGCGTAAGTTGCGAATTGAACGACCCAAGCAAAACAGGTGGAGGAAGTGGTACTTATGTAGCCAAAGGCTTTTCTGTATCTGCCAATAAACAAGTGGTATTTTCTCCCGGTAACTTACAATATCAAGCCAGCACTGATACTTGGCGGTTTGCTAACCACCAATACGATTATGTTGGAGTACTTAATGAAGAAATTAGTCCTACTAATGAGAATTGGATAGATTTGTTTGGCTGGGGGACAGGTAATAATCCAACTAATACCAGTGAGGATGAGGCTGATTATGCCACCTTTGTGGATTGGGGAACTAATAAGATTGCTAAATACAAAGCAAACACATGGCGTACGCTCACCAAAAACGAATGGGAGTATTTGCTCTTTAAGCGTATCAGTGCAGCCGCTTTTTGGGGATTAGCAACCGTAAACAACATCCACGGACTAATTCTGCTACCTGATGATTTTACACTACCTAAGAATATGACTTTTGTTGCAGGAGATGACATCAGTTTAGTATGGAAATTGAATGTATATACCACCTATGAGTGGGAAAAGATGGAAGAAGCAGGAGCCGTCTTCTTGCCTGCTTCGGGTCGCCGCTACGGGTCGAGTGTCGACGGTGTGCAGGTCTACGGACACTACTGGTCTGCCACGCCCTACGACTCGTGCAGCGCCAACTACCTGGGCTTCTACTCGGGTGGGGCCGACTGGAGCAACTTCCTTCGCTACTGCGGGCGAGCCGTCCGTTTGGTTCAAGATTTATAAAAGATTAACCTTTGCTATGCGCATCCCCTAAGCGTGCGCATAGCCCTTTACAAACACATTCCCCAACCACAACCCAACAGGGCTACCCTCCCGCGAGGATAGCCCTGTTCTTTTCTGCAAATAATTAATGAATAATTACACGGGAATGCTTGCATCCCGATAAATCGGGATTAATGTTAAAAACTTCTTACACGATAATTAATGTTAAAAGTCACCACACGATATTGAACGGTGTAAACATTCCCACCGTCAGTCTCTGCGGAAGAGGTCGCGGGTATAGACTTTGTCTTGGACGTCGTCGAGGCAAGCGTCGTAGCGGTTGGCGATGATGGCTTGCGACTGCGCTTTGAACTGCGCGAGGTCGTTCACCACGATGGAACCGAAGAAAGTGGAGCCGTCGGGTAGGGTAGGCTCGTAGATAATCACCTGCGCCCCTTTGGCTTTCACGCGCTTCATGATACCCTGTATGCTCGACTGGCGGAAGTTGTCGGAGTTGGACTTCATGGTCAATCGGAAGACACCGATGGTGCAGGGATGTTCCTCGGCGGCGCTGTACGAGCCTTTGTGGAAATAGTCGTAGTAGCCCGCTTTGGCGAGCACGCGGTCGGCGATGAAGTCCTTGCGCGTGCGGTTGCTCTCCACGATGGCTTCGATGAGGTTCTCGGGCACGTCTTCGCGTTGGCTCCTCCCTCCGATTATGCCCGAGTCCATCGGTATGGAGTGGGGTGGGAGAAGGGAAAATCAGCGGTGGATAAGCCGTGGATAAGCGGAAGAAAATACGCCTACTTCGCGCGAATGAAGAGTTGCACGGGCGTGCCGTTGAAGTCCCACCACTCGCGCAACTTGTTCTCCAAGAAACGGCGATAAGGCTCCTTCACGTATTGCGGCAGGTTGGCGAAGAACACAAACGTCGGCACCTGCGTGTTCGGCAACTGCGTGCAGTACTTGATTTTGATGTATTTGCCTTTGGTTGCTGGCGGCGGATAGTTCTCTATCAGCGGCAGGAACTTATCGTTCAGTTGCGCTGTCGGCACCTTGCGGAACTTGTTTTCATACACGTGCAGCGCTGTCTCCATCACCTTGAAGATACGTTGTTTGGTCAGCGCGGAGGCAAAGATGATTGGGAAGTCGGTGAACGGCGCAATACGCTCGCGGATAGCCCTCTCGAAGGCCTTGATGTCAGCATTCGTCTTGCTCTCCACCAAGTCCCATTTGTTGATACACACCACCAGCCCTTTCTTGTTCTTCTGAATCAGCGAGTAGATATTCAGGTCTTGCGCCTCAATGCCTCGCGTGGCGTCTATCATCAGGATACACACATCCGAGTTCTCTATCGCACGAATCGACCGCACCACCGAGTAGTACTCCAAGTCCTCGTTCACCTTCGCCTTCTTGCGAATACCCGCCGTGTCCACGAGGTAGAACTCCTTGCCGAACTTGTTGTAGCGTGTGTAGATACTGTCGCGCGTCGTCCCCGGGATGTCGGTTACTATCGTGCGCTCCTCGCCGATAAAGGCATTCAGGATAGACGACTTCCCCGCGTTCGGTCGCCCCACGATGGCGAAGCGCGGCAGGTCGTCTATCTCCTCCCCCGTCTCGTCTTTCTTGAAGCGCGAGCATATCTCGTCTAATAAATCGCCCGTGCCGAGTCCGTTCTCCGCGCTGAGGATAAAGGGCTCACCTAATCCTAACTTGTAGAACTCCGGTGCCCCGTATTGCATCTCAAACGTATCTACTTTGTTCACGCCCAGCACCGTGGGTTTCTTCGCCTGACGCAGCAGGTGCGCCACCTCCATGTCGAACTGCGTAACGCCTTCGTTCACGTCCACCACCAGCAACACCACGTCTGCCTCGCGTATCGCGAGGTTCACCTGTCGGTTTATCTCGCTCTCGAAGGTGTCGTCCGAGTTCACCACCCAGCCGCCGGTGTCTATCACCGAGAACTCTTTGCCGCACCATTCCGCCTTGCCGTACTGGCGGTCGCGGGTAGTGCCCGCCGTGTTATTCACTATCGCCCGCCGAGTACCCGTCAGGCGATTGAAAAGGGTCGATTTCCCGACATTGGGACGACCCACTATCGCTAAGATATTTGCCATAGTATATATTGTTTATTTTTCGCGTTGAGAGCAGAACAGCAACAGTCGCAATGCCCTCGCAATCAACGCTTCGTGATTCATAACTCCTGAAATTCGGCTGCAAAGGTACTGCTTTTTTTTGAAATATGCAACCTTTCGGACAGAGAATAATGATGAATTATATGAAAATGCCTGCAACTATGTTTATCCCCACCTATCGCGGTTACATGTTTAAGAAAGCATATTTGAACAATTTGGTTCACCGGTAAAAGCCTGTGTTGATTAAGAGAAAAAGTTTGTATAGATTTG
>JBJECJ010000017.1:0-19170 GCA_051870955.1 Paludibacteraceae bacterium
CCATATCCTCCATGCCGCCTCGGCTTGTGCCACCAGCATGCCCAGTCCGTTGCGGGTCAGAGCCCCTCGCTCCCGTCCACGACGCAGGAACTCCGTCTCCGCGGGGTTGTAGATACAGTCGTAGAGGAAATGCCCGCTGCCTATCCACTGATAAGGTATCGGCGCACAAGCCTCCTTCTGCGCGCCCATGCCTAACGGCGTGCAGTTCACTATCAGCCTGTGCCCCTCCATCATCGCCTCGTCTATCGCCTCATAGCCCGCTACCTGCGCTTGTCCCAACGCCCGTGCTGCGGGCGTCCGGCTCACCACCGTGTAGGGCACGCCCAACTGCCGAAGGGCATACGCCACTGCCTTCGCCGCTCCGCCCGTCCCCAGCACCAACGCCCGCACACCGCCAATCGTCAAATTGTCAAATGATAGCAGGTCCTCTCGAAACCCCACGCAGTCTGTGTTGTACCCCGTCCAACGCTCTCCCTCGCGCCTCACCACGTTCACTGCCCCCACGGCGCGCGCCGTCGCGTCTAACTTGTCCAGATAGGGGATTATCGCCTCCTTGTACGGACTGGTAACGTTGAACCCGTCCAGCCGCCGCACGGCTTCTATCGTCGCCTTGTCCTCTGCCGACGCTATCTCGTACAGCCGATAATCCGCCTCTATCCCTTCCCGTGCGAACTTCTCGCCGAAGTACTTCGCCGAGAAACTATGCCCCAACGGGTATCCTATCAATCCCAAATGCATGGCTAATTCCTCCTCTGAGCCTCCGCTCTCATAATCCCATCTACCCTCGGAGCAGTGGCATGTTAATTGTTAATTGTTAATTGTTAATTGTTACTTTCCTTTCAACCATCAGTTTGCGATGCCGTATCACCCCCGTGTACTCTTCGCTCTCAAACCGTTTCCCGCCCTCGCCGCGTTGCAGGGCGTCGTATATCTTGTCTATCTCGGGGAAGCGGTACTCCCGCAACTCCTCGTACAGCCTGCATATCCCCGCCTCGCGGCTCTCTCGCCCCTCTAACATGTCCACATACCCCTGCATGCGCCGCGCCGTCTCTGCGAGGTTCTCTATCTCGGCTTTGCGGCACTGCGCCAGTTGGGCACGGATGGCGTTCCGCGGGATAGACGTATCGGCATTGGTGGAGTCCTCCACCCATGTCAGGTGCCGCTTCGTGCGCAGGTAATACTCGATGTAATCCCTTGTCGTGCAGAGCAACGGGCGGATGACGGGTATGCCGTTGTCGCTGTACGGGTTGGCGGCTTTCGGTCGCATGCCGCACAGCCCGCGTATGCCCGTCCCGCGCAGCAGGTTCTGCAGCACCGTCTCGGCTTGGTCGTTCTGATGGTGCGCCACGGCTATCGCCTCGCAGCCCTCTGCGGCTGCCGCTTCGCCGAACCAACGGTAGCGCAACGCCCGCGCCGCCATCTCTATGCCCATCTGCTGCTCTCTGGCAAACGCCAGCGTGTCGAACTCCTGCACCAGCAGCCGCACACCCATCTCGTCGCACAGCGCCCGCACAAACGCCTCATCGCGCATGCTCTCTTCCCCCCGCAGGTGGAAGTTGCAGTGTGCCGCCACGCAGTCGTACCCCGCCCGCAGCAGCACGTCCAGCAGCGCCACGCTGTCCGCCCCGCCGCTCACGCACACCAGCACCCGTCCCCCCTCGCGGAGCAACCCCTGCTGCCTAATATAAGATTGTACTCTCCGAAGCATAAAAAACTCTGTGTTATGAACTCCGCTTCGCTCTGTGTTATGAACTCCGTGTAAGAAACTTCGTGTATTTAACTCCGCTTCGCTCCGTGTACAGCCCGCAGGGCTTCCTAACACGCAGTTGCTTACAGCCCCGCAGGGGCTTTTATATCTCCATCAGTCCGTTGGCGATGGCGTAGATGGTCAGTCCGGCGGTGGAGTGGATGTTCAGTTTGGCGGCGATGTTCTTGCGGTGGGTGATGACGGTGTGGGTGGAGAGACACAGCGCGTCGGCTATCTCTTTGTTGCTCAGTCCTTTCGCCACTTGCACCAGCACCTCCTGCTCGCGTTCCGAGAGCGACCCTCCCCCCTTGTAGAGGGAGTCGGAGGGGGTCCTCGCTTTCAGTGCCAGCGCGGGCATCAGTATCTCCTCTTCTATCGCGCAGTGGGTGATGAAGTCCTGCTCCGTGTCGTACAGGTCGTTCATGACAGCAATGAGCGCATAGGTCTGCTTCACGTCCGTCGTGTCCGAGGGGTAGTACTTGATGATGAGGTCTTTCAACTCGGACAGTTTGCTTGTAACGGGCGGCTCGTCGCCCTGCTTGTGGCTCGCCCACTTGCCGCGGTCTTCGTTCTCCACGTGGGTGCGTATCTCCTGCACGAACTGGTCGAACGATTGCAGAATCAGTATCGGTATGCGGCTGGCGGTCTCCGAGGGATAGACGGCTTCTATCAGGGCGCGCCTGAGGCGGGGCAACTGAAAGTCCACGAAGTAGGCGTGCGCGTTCTTCAGATAGGTGCGTAGCGTCTCCACGTCCACTTTCTCGATGTCCACGTCCGCCTGCTGCAACTTATGGTTGACCACGGCGAGGAACGTGGGGCTGTGCACGCCGTGTGCGGCGCACACCTCTTCTATCGTTTGTTCGCCGACGCCCATAGGCAGCCCGAACCGACTGATAATCATGATTGCGTCATGTTCCTGCGCCATCAACTGGCACATCTTATGAGACTTGGTGTATAGCATATGGCAATTGTTTAGTAATCAAATCCGCGTGCAAAGGTACAAAAAAAAATGCAATTGTGCAAATAAAAAGTGTATGAGTCTGGCTCGCTCACCCTTTCCCCGTGATTTCGTAAATGCAGAAAGATTTGCATATATCAAAAAAAATCCGTACCTTTGCAGGCGAAATTATCCATGCACTATGTCTAACACAGATTTTTGGGCTTCTATTGCCGGAATCATTGCCGATGGCTTCACGCCTGAAGGTCTAAACAAACTTGAATGGTATGCAGAGCAATTTATTTCAGGCAAACTCCTATATAAACGATTTTCACCGTTCGAACAGCATGGCTGCGCAGCGGGAGGCTGCAATCATGTCATTGCATCCTTACTCGCGGGAGCAGATATTGAGGCAGGTTGCCTCACTGCGCCGCTCGGGAGTTTCCAAAGAGAGCGCCAATGCGCAGAGGCGCAAGCCGACCGAGTAGAGCAATGGGCGCAAGCCGTCGGCTGTTGGATTGATAATGTGGACACGCAGTTGCCGACGTGGTTAGGTGAGCAGATAGCGGAAGGCGGCGAGGCGCATGTGTACTACAAGGGGAATACCTTGGTGAAGGCCATCGGGTTGGACTATTATATTTTGCCTGCGTTGGCTTTCGACCGTATCAGTCTGCACAATGCATACTTTCCGGAAACGCGGCTGACAGTTGTAGGATTTGGCAGGACGAGCGGGGGCGATTTTCAAGTGCTGGTGGAGCAACCGCTTATCCAAGGCGGGCGTATGGACGATGAGGAGATACGGATATTTGCAGAACAGATGGGCTTTACGTTGATGAACGCGCGGAATTGGACGTATGCGACGCCGGAGATTTATCTAAGCGACCTGCACGATGAGAATGTCATCCGTTCGGCAAGTGGCAATGTGTTTGTGGTGGATTGTGATATCCGTATCAATACGCCCGACCTGAAACAAGGCGGTATCCGCCAATTGACCACGGAAATAGCGTTTGTGTGAATCATGGATAGGGTGGTTTGTTTACCACTTTGCGCCAAACGAGGCTGCCTGACTTGATACGTCAGGCAGCCTCGTTTGTTTGAGAATAAGCAATGAACGGTTCATTACATGGCCATTAACGGCGCCCACACTGCAAAGCCCGTAAAGCGTAAATGCAGAAAGATTTGCATATATCAAAAAAAATCCGTACCTTTGCAAGCGAAATCGAAGTTATGCACAACAACGAGCCGTTATATTTCCTTTCGTTTTGCATTGAGGCGTACAAAACGCGGCACCATCTGACCGGCGAAGAAACGTTACAACTGTTCGACCGAACGGGGGTTACGCAGTATCTGCTCGATGGTTATGATACCTTGCATACCCAAGGCGAGCAATGGATAATGGAGGATATTGACGAATACTTGCACCACCACCAATGATACTTTATCACGGCAGTCATACTATTGTGGAGCAACCGCGTTTGCTCGAGCCCGTCCGCACTCTGGATTACGGTTCCGGTTTCTATACCACCACCTCCAAGGAGCAGGCGCGTGAATGGATTCGCAAGAAAGCAAAGGACCGCAATCTTCCCATGTATGTCAATATGTACGAGATAGATGAGCAGCAGTTGCAAGGGCTGCGTGTATTGTGGTTTGACAAACCTTCGGAAGAATGGATAGACTTCGTGATGCGCAATCGCCAAGATGAGATGTTCTCCCACGACTATGATATCGTGTACGGACCGGTTGCCAATGATAGGGTATATGTGCAATTTGGGTTGTATGAACAGCATTTTATCTCCAAAGCGACACTCTTATCTGAACTGAGGGTGTATAAATTAGTGGACCAAATGCTGTTCCACACCGACAGGTCAATGGCATTGTTGCATTTCCTAAAAGCAGAGGAGGTTACGTCATGACGGGTACGCTGACACAAGATAATCTCTATCTCTTGCTGCCGGGCAAGGTCTTGGCGGTGGCGGAGATGTATGCGCGGCACCATGATGTGACGGTGTTGGATGCCATGCGCATTGTCTATTCCTCGGACATGTACAAGCAGTTGGAGCAGGAAAGCACCAAACGCTGGCACGAAGGCCCCGTCTCCCTATATCAAACCATGTAATCAACAAAAGAACGCGACCGAGGGTCGCGTTCTTCATTATCGGTCTTTCAGCGCAGCGGTCTGACAGTGAAACGGTCTTTCAGCCAAAGGCGGTCAGTCAGCGCGAAGCGCGGTCGTTACTCCATCAGTTTCTTATACCGTATCCGCTTGGGCTCCAGGGCGTCTTCGCCGAGGCGCATCTTCTTGTTCGCCTCGTAGTCGGAGTAGGAGCCTTCGAACCAGAACACCTTCGAGTCGCCCTCGTAGGCGAGGATATGCGTGCATATACGGTCGAGGAACCAGCGATCGTGGCTGATGACCACGGCGCAGCCGGCGAAGTTCTCCAAGCCCTCTTCCAGCGCACGCAGGGTGTTCACGTCTATGTCGTTGGTCGGCTCGTCTAAAAGCAGCACGTTGGCTTCCGATTTCAGCGTCAGCGCGAGGTGCAGACGGTTGCGCTCGCCGCCCGACAGCACACCGCATTTCTTCTCTTGGTCGGCGCCGGTGAAGTTGAAGCGGCTCAGATACGCCCGCGCGTTAATCTCCCTGCCGCCCACACGGATGTACTCCGTGCCGTTGCTGATGGTCTCATACACCGTCTTCTCGGGGTCGATGTTCGAGTGCACTTGGTCCACATACCCCACTTTCACGGTCTCGCCTACCTCGAAATGCCCTTTGTCTGCCGTCTCCATGCCCATAATCATGCGGAAGAGCGTCGTCTTGCCCGCGCCGTTCGGACCTATCACGCCCACGATACCGTTGGGCGGCAGCATGAAGTCCAAGTCCTCGAACAGCACGCGGTCGCCGTAGGCTTTCGCCACGCCCTCGGCGTTGATAACTTTGTTGCCGAGGCGCGGACCGTTGGGGATGAATATCTCCAGTTTCTCCTCGCGCTCGCGTTGCTCTTCGTTCATCATGCGGTCGTAGGCAGCCAAGCGGGCTTTGCCCTTCGCCTGACGCGCTTTCGGCGCCATGCGCACCCATTCTAACTCGCGCTCCAGCGTCTTGCGGCGCTTGCTTGCCTGCTTCTCCTCCATCGCCATGCGCGTGGTCTTCTGCTCCAGCCACGACGAGTAGTTGCCCTTCCACGGAATACCCTCGCCGCGGTCGAGTTCCAGTATCCAGCCCGCCACGTGGTCGAGGAAGTAACGGTCGTGCGTGATACAAATCACCGTGCCGGCGTACTGCTGCAGGTGCTGCTCCAGCCAGTCAATACTCTCCGCATCGAGGTGGTTCGTCGGCTCGTCTAAAAGCAGGATGTCGGGCTGCTGCAACAGCAGGCGGCATAGTGCCACGCGGCGCCGCTCACCGCCGGAGAGCGTCTGCACGTTCGCGTCGTCAGGCGGACAACGCAGCGCGTCCATCGCGCGGTCGAGTTTCTGGTCGATGTTCCATGCGTCGGTGCTGTCCAACTTATCTTGCAACTCCGCCTGCCGCGCCAGCAGCGTGTCGAAGTCGGCGTCGGGCTCCGCGAAGGCAGCGTTTATCTCGTCGTACTCGCGCAGCATGTCCATCACGGGCTGCACGCCCTCCTGCACTATCTCGCGAACGGTCTTCGTGGGGTCCAGTTTCGGGTCTTGCTCGAGGTAACCCACCGAGTAGCCCGGCGAGAACACCACTTCGCCCTCGTAGTTCTTCTCCACGCCCGCGATAATCTTCATCAGTGTGGACTTACCCGAGCCGTTCAGACCGATGATGCCTATCTTGGCACCATAGAAAAAACTAAGGTAGATGTTGTTCAGTACTTTTTTCTGCGGCGCGAAACTCTTGCTCACGCCCACCATCGAAAAGATAATCTTCTTGTCGTCTGCCATGTTTAATTATGAATTATGAATTAAGAATTAAGAGGGCAAAGCATGCCATTTTCGGCTGCAAAGGTACAAAAAAAAGCCCACATACGCAAATTAAATTTGCACATATCAGAAAAAAGCAGTAACTTTGCACGCTTTTCTCGGCAGAACCGAGCACAAGGAGCAAAGAACCAAGAGCATACGCGCTCATAATTCCTAATTCCTAATTCCTAATTCCTAATTCCTAATTCACCGATGGCATTAAGCGAGCAAGAACAAGTGCGCAGGCAGAGCCTGCAAACCATGAAGGACATGGGTATCAACCCCTATCCTGCGGAAGAATATGTAGTAACAGGCTATTCCACGGACATAAAAGCCGCCTTCCAAGACGATGACGAGACGGCACAGTGGCACACCGGCACGCCCGTGCGTATCGCAGGGCGACTGATGTCGCGCCGTATCATGGGCAAGGCGTCGTTCATCGAGTTGCAAGACTCGAAAGGGCGCATACAGGTGTATGTCAGCCGCGACGATATACAAGCGCCCGTCCCCGAGGGCGAGCAGGCGACCACCGTGGAGCAGCAGATGTACAACGTGGTCTTCAAGAAACTGCTCGACATAGGCGACTTCATCGGTATCGAAGGTTTCGTCTTCCGCACACAGATGGGCGAGATCTCCGTCCATGCCAAGCAACTGACCGTGCTCGCCAAGAGCCTGCGCCCGCTGCCTATCGTGAAGTACAAAGACGGCGTGGCTTACGACGGCTTCAACGACCCCGAGCAGCGTTACCGCCAGCGCTATGTGGACTTGGTGGTCAACGAGGGCGTGAAAGATGTGTTCCTCAAGCGCGCCACCATCATACGCACCATGCGCCAAGTGTTCGACGAGGCGGGCTACACCGAGGTGGAGACACCTATCCTGCAACAGATTGCCGGCGGAGCATCCGCGCGTCCCTTCATCACCCACCACAACGCGCTCGACGTGGATATGTACCTGCGTATCGCCACCGAGTTGTACCTCAAGCGCCTCATCGTAGGCGGCTTCGAGGGCGTGTATGAGATAGGTCGCAACTTCCGCAACGAGGGCATGGACCGCAGCCACAACCCTGAGTTCACCTGCATGGAACTCTATGTTTCCTATAAGGACTACAACTGGATGATGACCTTCACCGAGCAACTCCTCGAGCGTATCGCCATCGCCGTGAACGGCACCACGAAGGTGCAGATAGGCGACCACGAGGTGGACTTCAAAGCCCCCTACCGCCGCCTCCCCATCCTCGATGCCATCCGGGAGAAGACGGGCTACGACCTGAGCACCATGAGCGAAGACGAGATACGCGAAGTGGCGAAGAAATACGGCGTGGAGGACACCGACAAGATGGGCAAGGGCAAACTCATCGACGAAATCTTCGGCGAGACTTGCGAAGGCACCTTCATACAGCCCACTTTCATCACCGACTACCCCGTGGAGATGTCGCCGCTCACGAAGATGCACCGCTCCAAGGCGGGGCTCACCGAGCGCTTCGAGTTGATGGTCAACGGCAAGGAGGTGGCGAACGCCTACTCCGAGTTGAACGACCCCATCGACCAGTACGAGCGTTTCGTGGAGCAGATGAAACTTGCCGACAAGGGCGATGACGAGGCGATGGTCATCGACCACGACTTCGTCCGTGCCTTGGAGTACGGCATGCCCCCCACCTCGGGTATCGGCATAGGCATCGACCGTCTGGCTATCTTCCTCACCGGTCAGCCCACCATCCAAGAGGTGCTCCTCTTCCCGACCATGAAACCCGAAGTGTAAAAAGGGACTATCCGAGCCCTCCCTACAAAGGGAGGGGGAAGACCCTCCCCAACCCTCCCTGCAAAGGGAGGGGGCTCGGAGCAATCTGAGCCCTCCGATAACTCAGAGCCCTCCGATTATTCAGAAAACTCAGATAATAATCTAATGACCCATCGCCCTCCCTTTGTAGGGAGGGGCGGGGTGGGTCCTCCTCTCAAGCCGTAGGCTACCGGTCTTGCAGACGTGTGAACAATAAGTGTCCGAAGGTTTAGTATATATTTATCGTTTAACTAAAAAAAGGACTTATTGTTATGACACAATCTTCCAAGAGCCTGCCTTCTCACAGGTGGCTCACTCTCACTATCCTCAGTATCTCTCTCTTGACCGTGATGGCGGGTGCTGCCGTAGCACCCGCCTTGGGTGCTGTGCGCGCCTATTTCGCCGACACGCCGCCCATCCTCATCCAACTCATCGTCTCGATGCCGGCGCTATTCATCATCCTGACGAACCTCTTCTTCTCGCAACTCTGCCGGCTCATGCGCAGCCGCACCATCGCCCTGCTGGGGCTGGCGCTCTATGTCTGTGCGGGCAGCGGCGCGTTCTTCTGCACGCATATCGGCGTGCTCCTGGTGCTCCGTGCCCTGCTCGGCGTGGCAGTGGGTATGCTGCTGCCGCTCTCCACGGGGCTGCTGGCATACTATTTCCCGCCCGAACGCATGGCGCACCTCATGGGGCTCTCTGCGTTCATGAACCAGATGGGCGGCGTCATCGCCACCCTCCTGGCGGGGCTGCTCTGCACCATCTCGTGGAACTGCGCCTTCCTCGTCTATTTAGGCGGACTGCTGGCGATGGGGCTGGTGCTCCTCTTCCTGCCCAACGAGACGCTGCCGCAGCGACCCAAGCAACTATCCATGTGGGCGACGCTCCGTAAGTTCCACCCCTCCGTGGCGGGCATGCTCTTGCTCATGCTTATCTTCTTCATCTTCCCCACGCATTTCGCCATGACGGGGCTCGCCATGGGGCTGTCGCAGCAGACGACCACGCTCCTCATGGTGGGGCTCGACCTGATAGCCGCGCTCGCGGGGCTTGCCTTCGGCAGGCTGATGGCGTGGCTGCCGAGGAGCATGAAGTACGCAGCACCCGCTTGCCTGCTGGCGGGCATGCTGTGCTTGGCATTCGCAGGCAACGTGGCGGCACTCGTGGCGGGCTGCGTGCTGATAGGTATCGCCACGGGTTTGGGCGTGCCTTACCTGAACACCATCGCGAGTATCAAGGGCGGCAAAGAGTCCACCACCACGGTCATGCCCTTGCTCGCCGCCGCGCTCAACGGCGGACAGTTCCTCTCACCGCTGGTGGTAACGCCCTGCGCCAACCTCTTCTTCGGCGCTGACGACCCGCAGGGTGCCTATAAGGTCGGCATAGGCATCGCCGTCCTCTACCTCCTCCAGACCGCCACCACCCGCCACCGACAGATGCTCCCGCCTGTTCGCCGTTAAACTTCACTTTCTTTGAAACCTAAAACCCCATTACAGGCTGCCGAGGGCGAGGCAGAGGAGGCCGATGACTATGCCTGTCAGGCAGGCGATTTTCTTGCCCGCGTTGGGTTCTTTCAGGATGAGGATACCGTATAGGAAGGGGATGATAGTGCCGCCACGGCGGATGGTGGAGACCACGGCTATCATCGAACTTGGGTCGCTCAGCGCCAGCATATAGACATAGTCGGACAGCACGAGGAAGAGGGAGATACAGGCAACGGGCAGCAGGAGCCTTCGGTTTAGAAGGGGTAGGGGTGTTGCTTCGCTTGCGCGGCGTGTCTTCCAACGGTTGCAGAGCCAAATCACGAGCATCATAAGGGCTTGGTAGATAGTGTAATACACTTGCACCGCATTGTGGTCGTAGTGGCGCATCATGTACTTATCGTATAGTCCGCTGCCGGCACCGATAAGGATGGCGAACAGGAGGCATAGGTAGTACTTGCGGGTGGTATTGTTCGTATTTTTATCTCTATATGTTGTATCCGCAGGCGAGACGCCTGCGTCCCCAGTGGTGCGTCTCCCGACTGGTCGGGATAACACTTCCGACCGCACCTCCTTGTGGGGCTTAGCGGTGAGGGAGAAGAGGAAAATGCTGCCCAGTGCGCAGACTACGCCTGCCCACTGCCAGCCGTTGAGGCGCTCGCCGAAGATGAGCATGGCGCCTACGAGTGTCCACATCGGGCGCGTGGCTTGCATGGGGGAGACCACAGACAGCGGCAGGTACTTCACGGAGATGTAGGCGAACACCCACGAACTGAGCACGATACAGGACTTCACAAAGATGAGCAGGTGCCCCTGTGCGCTCACGCGGGGGACGAAGAATAGGGTGTCCTTCATCATCTCCGGCGACAGTCGCGAGAGCAGGAGCGGCACACAAAGCACCAACGCGGATATGCACACGCTACCCGCTAACACCGTCAACACATCGCCGCGCTGCAAGGCGCGCTTCTTGCTGACATCATAAAAGCCCAAACAAAGGGCAGACAATATGGCTAATAGAACCCACATAAGGACCCTCCCCATCCCTCCCTGAAACCACCCCACTGCGCGTTGCTTGTGGGGACCCCGCAGAGGGAGGGAGATAGATTATAGATTATTTAGAATTATGAGTGCGCCTGCGCTGGGTACTCTGAGAACTCTGATTATTCTGAGTATTATGATTGACCAACAACTACCTGTTCAAGAAAATCTGATACCCGACGTCGCAGTTGAGGCAATTGTGGGGTTGGCAGTAGTTCTGGTAGAGGTGGAGCAGGGCTTGTGTGTCGGCGGCGTTCTGCACCTGCTGCCCGAGCAACTGCCACTGGCGGATGACGCGGTTGTTCTCCGGCGGTATCTGCTCCATCAGCAAGTAGGCTTGCTCCGCCGCTTGCAGGTCGTGGTGATAGAGCGCATGGGCGTACTTATAAGGTATCACGCTGTTAATCAGCAGTATATCCACCGAACTCTTGCCCAACACAGGGGGCGCGTCCAAGGCGAAGAGGCGTGCGCAGTCGTCCACCGAAGCGGCTTCTATCAGGCGCGAGAAGAGGAACTCCGACTGGTAGAGCAGTTGCGCGAACTGGCGAATGCGCACATCGGGGAAGGTCTGCGGACGCATACGTGCGTACTTCCACATCGTGCCGCTGATGGGTTGTAAGGAAAACTTCTTTTGCAGGAAAAGGTACTCTTTGAGCAGTCGTTGCTCCTCGTCGGTGTGCGCCCGCTCAGCTGTGAGCAGCCCCGACTGCCCGAGCAGGATGGCGGTGAGTTGGAAGAGGCTGTTGCGGTGTTTCTGCAAGCAGGAGAGCGGGGTATGGATAGCCAGCGTCTCGAAGGGAATGCCGTTGGTATGGAAGCCGAAGTTGTGGGCAAGGGTGATGTAGAAAGCCTGCTCCCAACTGCCGTGGGTGATGTCGAGCAGGCGCATGACAGACTGCCGTTTGCATTCTAAGCGTTTGCGCAGCAGCACGCGGCGCCAGCCTTCCGTGAGCAGGTCGGGGTCGGAGAGCAACTGCCTGCCGCACTCTATCATGCCCTCGGCGGAATCCATGCGTTGCGCCGCGCTAATCAGACTGCTCAGGTAGTCGCGGTCTTCTGCGTATTGGAGTTCGCACTGCGGCAGTTCCTCGCCCTGCGAGTTGTAGATTTTCTTGTCCGCTTTGCGCACCACGTGGAGGATGATGCGGTCGTAGGCGGGGTTGAGATGGTGCTTGTGGGTGTACCAGTCGGAGGAGGTGAGGTGTATCTCCACGTTGCCGTACCACTCCTGCTCGCCGATGCGCAGGTGCACGTTGGCGAAGTCCGGTCCTGCGTCTATGTTGTGTTGCCCCACGGAGAGTATCTCCACGGGTCTGCCGTCGGTGGTCGTCTGCGGGAAGCCCGCCCACAGACAATGCTGCCAGATATAGTGCAAAAGAATCTCAGGCATGGTGTTCCAAATTTACCATAGAATCCCTATAATATCTAGAATTTCTAGAACCTCTAGTTTTTCTAGAACCTATAGTCTTTCTATTCTCTTCCAAGTTCCCTTTTTAGCCTTTCTATCTCCGCTTTGAGTTGGGCATTCTCGGCTTCGAGGGAAATGAGGCGGGCATCTTGCTCTTGGCGATAGCCCGTGCGGGCGGCGTACATCCGCTCTTTGATTCCTCCTTCTTGCACAAACTGCGTCTCCAATCCCTCGATATAGGTGCTCATCATCTTATCCGTCATCCTGCATAGGGTGTAGCCTATATTCGCCATCTCCTCATCCGTCCACCGCTCGAAGAATGGCTGATAATCATCCAGCGCGTTGTGGCAGCGGCAAAAAGTGAGCATGCCATCATACCGCGGGTGCCCGCTCTGCCATATCGTCCCGAAGCGGGTTTTCAGGTAGTCTCTGAAATCTTCTTGCAACTCCTGTATGCTTGCCCTTGCCACGTTCAGCAGTTTCAACTGCATCTCGGTAGATGTAATGCCGTCTGCCGATCCCTCCACGATGTTCTGCTTTCCCGACCGAGCCGCTTGCACCATCTGGTCAACCGTCCTATCTCCGTGTGCAGGCAGGAAACGCTTGCAAAAGACAAAGGTCATCTGGTAAAGCACCTCTGATTTTTGGTAGAAATAGAGTTCTTTCCAGACCACCTGCTTGCGCAAGACTCTCGGAATAGGCTTGTTTGTAGAGAAAGAAGACATGAGTTGCTAATTTTATTGTTTATACTATTCCCATAGAATTTCTAGATTATCTAGAATCCCTAGAATCTCTAGAATTTCTAGAATCCCTAGAATTTTTAGAATGTCTATTTTATCTATGCTTTCTTTTCAGCCCGCAAAGTTACGCACTTTTTTTGAAATATGCAATAGAAGAAAACGAAAAAGTTTTCTTCTCCATGATATCCCCCCTACATTCAAATGGGCTATTGATTAAAGAAATAGTATATCCCCTTAAAATTGCAGCGCGATACCGGCCTCGCTACCATATAGATTCAGTTGCATATCCAAGATACGAACACCACTGACATACAAGGGAATACCGACAACCGTCAGTGCCGCACCGGTTGCGAACAAATAAGGTGCGGCAGTGTAGCACCGCGTAATAGCCAATAACTGCTCCGGTGTGGCATTAAGTATATTGGAATTCCCCACTCCCATCAATACAATTCCTGTGAAAAGCATAGGTACGCCTATGCCCAAAGACACTTGCCCCGACATTTTCAGGTTTTTCCCCACAACTAAAGCAGGGTTATACTTTGCGGGCTCTTGATGCCTTTTGAGTGCCATTACTTGCGAAAGAGGTACCTCATCAATATCTACAAACTTACCTTTCACACCCCAGAATTTTCCTAACCCTCGTATGCGCATCTGGTCTATATCGCGAGGGGTATAGGCAATAGTATCAACCTCTATTCCGTATGCTGTGTTTTTGTATTCGCGGGAGAGCAATAGCGTATCAGACAGACTTATCACATCTAATTTTGCAGACTCTCCTCTACTATCTATTATGGAAACAACTTGTTGAGAACATACAATGATAGTGCACAATTGCATGACAGCGATTAGGAAATACTTTTTCATATTTGTTTGATATTTTGAGGGTTATTTGTTTTTACCATATACAAAAAACGCAGGCCTCGAGTTGCTTATTCACAAATCGAGGCCTTCGCATACCCTATAGAACAAATAAACAACAAGAAGCCTACGTGGATATGACGACATAAAACACCCACTAATGCAGATGTAATATGACAAACGCCATATCAGTAAGCATCTACTGTTTACTTTGGTTTTTGTTCTATAACGAAAAAGTTGCGAAGTTTTTCGATTTGTTGAACACAAAGCACAATAAACGCTTTTATCAGTATATAACCCGACAAGTCGGGGAATATACGAAACCAATACTTGATTTCCGCGGCAAAGGTACTACTTTTTCCCGAATTATGCAAGAGATAGGGTTGAAAAAACGCTCATTCAAAGATACTACAAATGTTTTTTTCATCACATCTCTCTTAAATTTTCCCGTCAATTCTTGCATAATCCAACTATTTTCACTACCTTTGCACTTGTTTTCAAATCAACAGGAGTTAGTTATTAGTTAGTTATTAGTTAGTTATTAACCTACCTATCCCAAAAGAAAACAATGACTATCTAAATATGTTATAAACAAATACCTTAAAAACTATGGCAAAAGTAACATGGCAAGACCCCGTCAGTACGCTCACGGGCAAGTTGGGACAAGAATCCCGAATCATCTACCGTCAAAAGACCATCCGCGACACCTCGGGACATATCCTGCAAGTTCTTCCGCAGGAGGCATACACGTTGGAGCACCCCCGCGATTGGGCGAAGAAACCCGCTACGGGCGCAGAAAAACTGCGTTCCGAACGTTGGAAACAAGCCTGCCAGCAGGCAAAAGCCATCCTTGAAAATGAGGAGCAGAAAGCCTTGTGGCGCAATCGTTTCGAGGCGCAACTCCAACATCCAGACCCAGAAGCACCCATTGACCGCCGCACACGCGCTCAAAAATCATACACTAAACTTGATTGCTTTATCCGCGCCATCCTCTTCCACGCTCAATCTTAATAGGGTAGCATAGGAGTGGGGGAGTATAGTATTCCTATTAGCATGGACTATAAAGACATACAAGTTCCCCAGCAAATAAAAATCGCCATCTCTTGCACATATCGGAAAAAAGTGCTATCTTTGCGGCAAGTTTTAGTAAGGATGAAAGAGATAGGATGAAGGATAAAAGACTTATTACCTTTGCCTGTTGGTTTTCAGAGTCGAAACTATTAAGTCCTTAATCCTGTGTCCTTAATCCTTTATCCTTTCTTGTGTCCTTAATCCTTTATCCAAACAACGTTTATGCATCGTTTTTCACACATATTGCTTTGTTGCTTGGTGGCGGTCTGCTTGGCGGGGTGCCACTCGCAGAAGCGTGATGCCCGGCGGCTGCAAGAGACCTTGCTGGAGCAAGAGAGTAGGGCAGAGGAGCAGGCGGAAGAACTGGCGCGCTACCTGACCGGCGAGCCCGACATCGACTCGCTGCAGGTGCTGATACAGGAGGAGAACAGCCTGATGTACTATATCTTCGACGCACATCGTATCGTCTATTGGTCGGACAACTGGATTACCTCCGATGAGATACTGCTCCAACGCTACGACCAATGGGACTACTACCGTTTCCACAACGCTCACGCCGTGGGACGATGGACGCGAGCCGGTATATACAACGTGCTGATTCTCATACCGATAAAGTATGCCTACAATGTGGACAGCCCGCAGTTTCGCAACCCCTATCGCGAACCGTTCAACTGCTCCGACAAGTGGGACATCATTCGCCGTCGGACGGACGATGGCATCCCTATCCACTCCAACGACGGGCGTTTCCTCTTCAGCCTTGTACCCGTGCGGGAGGCGGACGAATACAGCGACCCTACGGACAATGTAGCCGAGCAGTCGTTCTCGTTTCAAGACCTGTTTGTCGGCGATGATGACCCGTCCGTTGTGCGGGCAAACGCTATGCGCGTGCGCGCGTACTATTCTATAAGTGTGCTGCTCATCGTCCTCATCCTGATATGGGGTATCGTGGGCTTGGTACGCTATCGGGGCTTCCAAAACATGCGCCTGCGCACGCGGTTCATGTATGTGATTATGGCGTGCGTGCTTGCCTGCTTCGTCTATGTCTTCGCGCTCTCCATCCGCTACCTGCGTATCAACTACGAGCAACGGCAGCAGCAGGAGTTGCAGACCAAGTGCCACTTTATTCAAGTCTATCTGCAGAACCTCTACTACTGGGATATGGCGCTCTCGCCTGCCAACCAGTCGGGACTGAACATCGACTTGCGCGACCTCAGTTACTCCGCCGGCTCGGACATCCTTGTGTACGACAACACCGGTCGGCTGGTGGGTTCGTCCACGCCCGGGCTGTTCAGCAACGGCATACTCTCCACGCGCATTGCCCCCAAACCCTTCTTCTCGGAGGAGCACACGATGGTGCAATACGAGCGGATAGGCGACATCCGCTACCTGTGCGCCTACACGCCTTTCTACAACGGTGCGATGGTGCAGATAGGTTATATCGCCGTGCCGTTCTTCGTGTCGGGGCTGGAACTGATGCGCGAGACGGATGATTTCCTCGCCCGCCTGCTGCCGCCTTACCTGCTGGTGGTCATCCTTGCCTTGCTGGCGTCTTACTGGGCGGCACGCAGCATGACCTCCTCTATCGCGCTCATAGCGCAGAAGATGCGGCATTTTCGTATCGGCAGCCCCGACAACCACATCGACTATACCAACCACGATGAGGTGGGCGCGCTGGTGGAGCAGTACAACGCGCTGGTGGACCAAGTGGAGGCATCGGCGGAGCGGCTCGCCAAAGCCGAGCGCGAAGGGGCATGGCGCACCATGGCAAGGCAGATTGCGCACGAGATAAACAACCCGCTCACGCCCATGAAACTGACGATTCAGCAACTGCAACGCCTGCACACGAAGAGTCAAGAGGACGTGCCCGACTCGCCGGAGAAAGAGAAATACGATGCCTATTTCGCGAAGGCGACCAGCATGCTCATTGAACAGATAGACAACCTCTCGCATATCGCCATGTCGTTCTCCACCTTTGCCAAGCAGCCGGAGGTGGTCACCTCGGAGGTGGATGTGGCGCAGAAACTGAGCAATGTCATCACCTTGCAGCGCAACAACGACCAAGGCGTGTCCATCCGCTACGTGGGACCCGACCATGGTGTACTTGTGTGGGCGGATAGCGAACAGATAGCGCAAGTATTTACAAACCTTATTCGCAATGCACTGCAAGCATTAGAAGGGCAGACGGACGCGGATATCATCGTGATGATGACGGTGGAGGGAGAGTATATCTTGATAAAGGTGTCGGATAACGGACCGGGTATTCCCGAGGAGATACAAGACCGTGTCTTCCGACCGAACTTCACCACCAAGAACACCGGTATGGGGCTCGGACTCGCCATCTCGAAGAACATTGTGGAAGGCTCCGGCGGAAAAATATGTTATCAAACATCTAAAAAAGGCACTACTTTTTTTGTGTATCTCAAAAAAAAGCAGTAACTTTGTGCCAGATTTAGTAACAAAATGTCAGAAACATTAATGATCGTGTCATGTAACTTTTAACATATAATTATCGTATAATTAACCATTAATTATTCATTGTGGTTGCTCTGCAAAATTATACGAGAAATTATATGATAATTATATGTTAAGAAAAAACAACAATTAGACGTTATTTAGTAAACAACATAAACTTCAAAAGACCGTGTCATGTAACTTTTAACATATAATTATCGTATAATTAACCATTAATTATTCATTGTGGCTGCTCTGCAAAATTATATGAGAAATTATATGATAATTATATGTTAAAAGAAAAAAACAACAATTAGACGTTATTTAGTAAACAACATAAAACACTAAAACCATGAAAGTGCAAACCATCATGCAGCAGTTGGCTGCAAAGCACCCGGGCGAGGCGGAATACCTGCAAGCGGTGCAAGAAGTGCTCGAATCTATCGAGGAAGTGTACAATCAGCATCCCGAGTTTGAGCAAGCAAAGATTGTGGAGCGTATGGTGGAACCCGACCGTATCTTCACCTTCCGCGTTACTTGGATTGACGACCAAGGGCAGGTGCAGACCAACCTCGGTTATCGTGTTCAGTTCAATTCGGCTATCGGTCCGTACAAAGGCGGTTTGCGCTTCCACAAGGCGGTCAACCCCTCTATGCTGAAGTTCTTGGGCTTTGAGCAGACCTTCAAGAACGCACTGACCACACTGCCGATGGGCGGCGCCAAGGGCGGCTCTGACTTCGACCCCGTGGGCAAGTCCGACGCGGAGATTATGCGTTTCTGCCAGGCCTTTATGCTGGAGTTGTGGCACAATATCGGCGTAGATACCGATGTCCCCGCAGGCGATGTGGGCGTGGGCGGCAGAGAGATTGGCTTCCTGAACGGTATGTATCAGAAACTGGCGCGCGAGTACCACACGGGCGTGCTCACCGGCAAGGGTATGACATGGGGCGGCTCTATCCTCCGTCCCGAGGCAACGGGCTTCGGCGCACTCTATTTCACGCAACACCTCCTCCACCAAGCGGGCAAGACCATCGAGGGCAAGACGGTGGCAATCTCCGGTTTCGGCAACGTGGCATGGGGCGCAGCCATCAAGGCAACCGAGTTGGGCGCGAAGGTAGTGGCTATCTCGGGTCCCGACGGCGTATGCCATATCCCTGCGGGTATCACCAAGGAAATGATTGATTATATGTTGGTTATGCGTGCTTCCAACCGCAACCGCGTGGAGGACATGGCGACCAAGTTCCCCGAGCAGGCACAGTTCACCGCAGGCAAGAAAGCATGGTCTATCCCCTGCGACATCGCGCTGCCCTGCGCCTTCCAGAACGAGTTGTCGGAAGACGATGCCAAGGAACTGAAAGCCAACGGCTGCTGGTGCTGCTGCGAGGTCAGCAACATGGGTTGCCAGCCGGGCGCTATCCACTATTTCCAGCACAACGGCGTGCTCTTCGCACCGGGTAAGGCAGTCAATGCCGGCGGCGTAGCCACCTCCGGTCTGGAGATGACGCAGAACGCAGAGCACCTGAGTTGGACCGCCAAAGAGGTGGACGAGCGTCTGCACCATATCATGCAGTCCATCCACGAGCAGTGCGTGAAGTTCGGTACCCAGCCCGACGGCACCATCGACTACGTGAAGGGTGCGAACATCGCAGGCTTCATGAAAGTCGCCCAAGCCATGCTGGAGCAAGGAATCCTGTAAACGAGGCACGAAATCTGCTAATTTAGAGAAAAAAGTACACTAT